>DCTP01000106.1 GCA_002329625.1 Leptolinea sp. UBA1437 | reverse complement strand
GGGACATTTTTGGACAAATCGACGCCGCGTGCCTGTTGGGATTGGGAAATGTTATGATAATCACTTTGGATATCCGCGATGTATCGCAGTGTAATGGAAACCGCATAGGAGATACGGTAAGAAATACCGATTCGTGAAAGCGATGAGGCGAATTCGCTCGGATCTGTTGTGACGATAAACAGCAGGGCAATCGGAACGACCGTGAAATACTTTAACGTTACATTGAACAGGTAAAAAAGCTGTTCTTTGGTAACCGTATAGCGGTTTGTAAATTGGAAAAGAACATGACGGGTCCCGTAAATCTTGACTCCCTCTTCCGGAGAGAAAAGGTAAATTGTAATATTATTCAGGAGCAGGAAGAATAAAATAAACAACAAAACGAAACGGACTTCCTCCAACTTGATTTTTGCCAAATAAAAAATAATGATACTTAAAGCCATGACCACAAGCAACACACGCGTATCATAGCTAAGCATACAAACGATTGTCCAAACCAAAAATGTATATAATTTTGTCACGCCGCACAGGCGATGAATCGGAGAATCTCGTTTAATATACGAAAGCATTTTTACTGATGCCATGTTTTCCGGACTCTCCTATCATAATCGATGAAACATTGTACAAAATTCAGCGGGTCATCTAAGCAAGCTTTTTCAGCTAAGGTAAATAAACTGGTTTCCTTCAGATCCGCNNCGACCGTCGGCAATAACGATGGCACGTCGGGTATATTCCAGCATCAGATGCATATCATGAGTAATCAAAAGAATTGTCAATCCCCGCTCTTGAAGAGTTTGCAGAAACTCCATAATTTCGGTGTAATGGCGAAAATCCTGTCCGGCAGTTGGTTCGTCCAATAAAATAATCTGCGGTTCTAAGACTAAAATGGAAGCGATCGTTACCCGCTTTTTTTGCCCATATGATAATGCCGAGATCGGCCAATTTCTGAAAGGATACAGGCCGCAGATTTGTAATACGGCATTAACTCTTTCCTCGATTTCTTGGGGATCGACATCCCGAAGTTTTAATCCCAATCCGACCTCTTCCCGAATCAATACTTTGGAAATCATCTGATTGGGGTTTTGCATGACGTATCCGACAGTATTTGCACGGTCGCGGATTGATACCCCGTTCAGGTTCTTTCCATTCATGATAATATCGCCGGAGCATGGTTTTTCGAAACCGCAGATCAGTTTACAAAGGGTACTCTTTCCCGCACCGTTTTTACCGACGATTGCGGACATTTCTCCTTTATGAATATCGAAACGGATATGATGCAGCACTTCATGAAGGCCGTCATAGGAAAAACTGACATTTTGCAGCGAAAGAATCGATTCGGCTTGTGATTCTGCCTCCGAAGGCGGAATCTGTTGATACCAACGAAGGAGAGGTTGANNCGTGGAATCTGTTGATACCAGCGAAGGAGCGGTTGGCGCACGGCATCCATTTTGAGCGTGTTGATATGGGATGGATGCATTTCGGGTGTAATTTGTATTCCGGCATAGGAAAGTGAGGTTATATAAAGCGGCTCCCGAATACCATATTGACGAAGTAATCCCGTTGAAAGAATTTGATCCGGCGGTTCATCCGCCACGATACGTCCATCATTCATTACGATGACGCGATCAATCGGACACCAAAGAACATCCTCCAGACGATGCTCAACGATGATAATTGTTTTGCCCGTCTCTTTTGAAAGACGATCGATCAATTCCATCGTATAACGGCCGGTTGCTGGATCTAAATTTGCCAATGGTTCATCGAACAGCAAGATGTCAACGTCATCCACCAGAACTCCCGCCAACGAAACACGCTGTTTTTGACCCCCCGAAATTTCCTGAGGGGCGTTTTCCAAGTGGTGGTTAATATTTACGATTTTACTGACGCGATCTACAATATCTTTCATTTCTGGTTGCGGGGTGCATTCGTTTTCAAGTGCGAAAGCAATATCTTCCCCTACCGATTGGCCGACAAATTGGCCGTCCGAATCTTGCAGAACCGTTCCGATAATCTTCGATCGATCAAAAATTTTTAAATTTTCGGCTTTTTCTCCGTGAATTAACAGTTCACCGGTACTTTCTCCTTTGTAATA
Organism: Leptolinea sp. UBA1437; assembly: GCA_002329625.1. GTDB lineage: Bacteria > Chloroflexota > Anaerolineae > Anaerolineales > Anaerolineaceae > Flexilinea. Next base: position 4,638 of record DCTP01000106.1, on the reverse strand, counting down.
ATGCGGTATTAATCCGTTTATACAATGGACGATCGTACTTTTACCGCTTCCGGATGGTCCGGCAATTAAGATTTTTTCACCTTTAGTGATCCGAAGGTCGATATTATATAAAGTTGGTTTTTCTTGGGCTCGGTAATGAAAACTGTAATTTTTAAATTCGATAACTGGTTCAGACATGAAAATAATTTCGTTGAATGTCCTTATAAAAAATAAAGGGTGTCCAAAAGTTCAATAGAGGACACCCTCCGAATCGACAGAGATGATTTTACTCCTGTTTTAAACTTCCCGGTTTTGTTCGTGATCGAGCATAAATTGCCAGAAAGGCAGTCCCGAGGACTGCTATGGTGACAATATTTGCGATTCCCGCAACAATTCCCTGAGTAAATACTTTATCTGACGGCTCGGCATAGATCAAGATATCCAGAACCGGAGCGATCACTCCCCAACCGATCAGATTCGCTACTATTTGGTAAATATTAAAAGTGAGGATTTCTTTCTTTTCAAATTTTCCATCTTCGATATTGATTTTTTTGGCGCATAAGCCGATTGCAAATCCGACCAAAGCCGAGACAATAACCCAGCTCCACCAAACCGATCCGTATGAAATGGCATCCGTTAATGCGTGGCCGATAAAGCCGATCAAAGCGCCGGCGACCGGACCGAAAATAACGGCCATGAAAGCCAAAAATGCATAAGCCGTGTTAATGGTTGTATTGGGGATTCCACTTGGAATAGCCACGAAACGATTCAATACGAGGAATACAGCAGCGCCGATTCCGATTGCAACAATTGTACGCGTTGTAAGTTTCATAGATCACTCCGATGATTATGTTTTTGATAACGGACTTGCTCAATACAAAAAATTATATCATAGAGGGCGTTTGAAAACTTAATAATCGAATCATTAAAATATTTCCAATGGTGATGATGCGAAAACCTATTTGGTGAAACTGGTCGGTCCGTCTCGACATACCAACCAAGCTTTTTTACTACCGGGTTTATCGGACGGCTCGTCCCAGGTATCGGGCATTTCAATTTTACAATTTCCGCAGAGTCCCATCCCGCAACGCATAATGGCTTCCCAGGAAAGTTGTCTGGCTATATTATATTTTTCACAGAGTGCATCGATGCCTATCAGCATTCCCTTCGGCCCGCAGGCATATACACAGGCATCCTGCGGATCCGGCAAATTCCGAATTGACTCTTCTAGAGGGACAGTGACAAACCCCTGGATACCGCAGGAACCGTCATTCGTTGTTATATATATTTTCAGCGGGAGTTCTTCAAATTGATCTTTCAGAATTAACAGATCTTTTGTTCGTGCCCCTAAAAACACCTGAACACGAGTCCCTTTTTCAATTAGCGTTTCCGCAAGAAACAACAGCGGAGAGGCACCGTATCCTCCACCTACCAAGAGCGCATCAGTACCGTACGCTTGATACCCCTGGCCAAATGGTCCTCGGATCCAAACCCGATCCCCTGGTTGTAAAGTATGAATTTCGTGGGTCAGTTTCCCGACATCCGCAACGGTGACGACCAAAGGATCGGTGCCGGCGATACTGAACGGTTTTTCACCGACTCCCGGCAGCCAAAGCAAAAGAAATTGTCCTGGCTCACCTTCCAAGGATTCTTTCATAATCAAGCTGCTGGTCATCTCGTTTTCATGACGAATTCGATCGATTGTAAACACATGTGATCTTTTTTCTTTATTTAAGATTGTTTTTTCCATCGGTTTACCGCCATATCTTTCCGACTAACTCCGAAGTGGATTGATATCCTTCGGATTTCATAAATGTTTCGAATTCATTCATAATTTGGGAGAATGCACCATATCCTGAATAATACAAAGCGGACCCGACGCCTACAATCGTTGCTCCCGCCATCATCATTTCTGCCATATCCAATCCGGTTAATACCCCGCCGGTTCCGATGACAGGAATATTTACAGCCTGATAAATTTCAGAAATACAGTATAAGGCAATCGGTTTAATCGCCGGACCACTGATTCCGCCGCTTCCGGAGGAAAGAAAAGGCTTTGCCGCGTAAGCATCCACGATCAATCCTTTCATTGAATTGATTGCCGAGATGGCATCGGCTCCGGCATCCTCTATGACTTTTGCCAATTGTCCTATTTTCGGATAATCGGCGGATATTTTGACGGAAATCGGAATTCCAGAAGCGTTTTCGATGACCGCATGCCTAATTTCCCGAGCCAGTGTTTCGTCCGGGAACGGTAAATCGATTTCCAGCAAATCGGGGTGGGAAGGGGCGATCAACCGTGCGATTTCAGCATATTCTTCCGCACTTTCACCGTGAATATTTACAAATATCGGTATCGTTTGATCTCCCATTTCATTTCGGAAAGTTTTTATCATGTAGGCCATGGATTCGATTCCCGGGTTGCTTAAGCCTAAATTGGTGATCAGACCCGGGCCCCAATCTGTGGAGACAGGATTTTCCGCACCTTTCTGATATTTCAGCGTGACACCTTTTGTGGTAACGGCCGCCGCACCTGATTTGGCGGCTCGAACCAATAAACCGTCACTGTTACCGGAAATGCCGGATGCCAGAATCAACGGCGATTTTAGGATCAGATTATCAAACAGCTTACATGAAAAATTACTCATTCTATCGGTCCTTTATAACCAGAATTAGAGTCAGTCAATGAACCAATTCTATCAGAAGGGATGATTTTCCGGGTCAAAATCAATTCGGATCTTTGAATTGCCGCACTTTTCTTTCCGATCTCGACTAACGAGCGATCCGTCACGAAAATCTCATATAAAAGAAATTTTATTCAATTTACAAAAAAAGAGCGGAAATTTCCGCTCTCTCTTTTTTGTGCCGAGAATTCCGTTAAAAATAATATTCGCCTTTGTTACGTTTTTCTTCTTCCGACTCTCCGCCCAAATAAGCTGCCTGAACCTTCGGATCATTCATCAACTCTTCACCCGTACCGTTTAGCACAATCTCACCGGTTTCAAGCACATAACCGCGATCGGCAATCGCCAAGGCCATTTGTGCATTTTGCTCAACCAGTAAGATACTGGTGCCTCGCTGATTGATATCAAAGATAATATCAAAAATCTGTTCAACCAAAATCGGCGAAAGTCCCATGGAGGGTTCATCCAGCAGCATTAAATCGGGATGTCCCATCAGACCCCTGGCTATCGCAAGCATTTGTTGCTCGCCCCCGGAAAGCGTACCGCCGGGTTGATTTCGCCGTTCTTTGAGACGCGGGAAAAGCTGAAAAATATTTTCCATATCTCGATTAACCGAAGCTTTGTTATTGTTTAGGAAAGCGCCCATCTCCAGATTTTCCTGAACGGTCATTTTTGGAAAAATATGGCGACCTTCCGGAACCTGAACAATCCCTTTTTGGACGATGATATCCGTACCCAAACCAATTAATTCCTCGTCTTGATAAATGATCGAACCGCCGCTTGTCTGAACCAACCCCGATATCGAATTGAGTGTGGAACTTTTTCCGGCTCCGTTTCCGCCGATAAGCGCTACAATTTCACCTTTTTGGACAGTCAGAGAAATGCCTTTTAAAGCATGAATTGCGCGATAATGAACATGCAGATCTTTGATTTCAAAATACATACATCTTTCCTTATTAACTCTGATGAACTTTTTCCGACTTGCGTTTTGAATATTTTTCAATCACATTTTTTGTTCCCGAACCCAAGTAAGCCTCGATTACTCTCTGATCTTTTTGGATTTCTTCGGGACTGCCCTCTGCGATTCTTTCTCCGTGGTCCAGTACAAGGATGGAATCCGAAATATTCATCACCACTTTCATATCATGTTCAATCAGGACAATTGTGATCTTTAATTCCGAACGAAGGGTATTGATTAATTCGATCATCGCTTTGGTTTCATGAGGATTCATGCCGGCACAAGGTTCATCAAGCAATAAAAGATGCGGATTGTTTCCCAAAGCCCGGGCAATTTCCAAACGACGTTGTGCACCATAGGGTAGATTCTTTGCCAAATCATCCGCATAAGCACTCAAGCCGACAAATTCGAGCAAATTACTGGCTTTTTGAATGGATTGTTTCTCTTCGCGGCGATTTCGATAAGTCTGTAAAACGGCATCCAAACAATTGGCATGTAAACGAGGCTGTTGCCCGATCATAACGTTTTCCATGACAGTCATGTTTGAAAACAAACGAATATTTTGATACGTTCGTGATATTCCCATATCGGCGATTTCATCTGTCGGAATACCGTTGATCGGCCTTTCCTGAAACAAAACAATGCCGCTGTTGATCGAATAAAAACCAGAAATACAATTGAAAAATGTCGTTTTTCCCGCACCGTTTGGTCCGATAATGCTGATGATGGATTGATAGGGAACCTGTAAACTGACATTGTTTACAGCTGTCAGCCCGCCAAAGGTAATGGTTATATTTTGGGCTTCCAGAACATAAGGTGGTTTCCGAGTCATGGTTTAAGATCCTCCTTTAATACTTCAAGCGATTCGGGTTTCACCGCCAACTTTTTGCGTTTGGCAGGCAAGAGCCCTTCCGGTCGGATGACCATCATGATGATTAAGAGAGCACCGAAAACGAGCATACGATAATTATCCAAGTCCCGTAACAATTCAGGTAACCCTTTAATAATGAAGGCGCC
>DCTP01000148.1:4212-13703 GCA_002329625.1 Leptolinea sp. UBA1437 | reverse complement strand
GGATCAATGCCCTCACCCTGCCCTCTCCCGTTAGGCGAGGGTATTTTTTATGGGACGCCCTCATCTCATAAACGGTTAATGAAAATTGAGAACTTTATTGATTATTACCCGGTAATCTCTTCGCGTGATCCGAAGATGCGTTTATTCTCCTTAATCGATTTCTTCAAGGTTAACGGTTTCAATTTCCGGATGCTTTACAGCAAACATCCATGCAGCTCCCATCACAACGGCGCAAAAAACCAAAAACCAAATGAACAATTCGTTTTGGAACCCAGAAAGAATAATAATGCCCGCGCCGATCATCGCTAAAATCGGGATGACCCATCCGCGCCAAATGCTGTGAATCTCGCCTTTGATTGCCAGCTTGATCACCGCCGCATAAAGTGTCAAGAAAAGGATATAGTTTACAACCATGGCAATTTCGGAAATGTCGTGTTGGCCTTTCAACCAGATATATTTCTGCGTAAAGTAATGGGCGATTACCCAAATCATCGATAAAGCAAACGCGAAAAGTCCGGAACGCAGAGAAACGCCGTGCTTGGGATGAATGACGGCATATTTCTCCGAGTCGGGCATCATTTTTCTCAGCGCCAGTGAGTAAGGCAGCCTTATAAAGCCTAAAATCATGCCGTTATCGACTCCCAACACTGAGATGATCACCAAAATCAGAACCAGTTTCGCTCCCAGTTCGGTCCCCATCATTTTGGTGGCGGCTGCGTAAAGATGTTCATTCCCCATGGCAATGATTTGGTTGGGACCCATGTAGCTGCTCATTCCGATGAAGTACATCAGATAAAGCGTCAAAATAATCAACGGCGAGATAATCAGTGCCAGATACAAATTCCGCTTGGAATCCTTAATTTCATGGCTGATCGATGTGGCAATGATCCATCCGTCAAAAGCATACAACACTGCCGGGATCGCTTGCAGCCAAGTTCCGGAGGTTCCGACGGTTTGACTGGCAGTCCAGGCTTCGCCGGGGTTCCCGAAAATCAATCCGACAATTCCGAACAGAATCAGCGGGATCATCTTGACGACAACCGTTACCCGTTGAAAAATACCACCCAATTTTGCCGAAAACATATTGATGCAGAAAAGCAGAGCAATGACAATGACGCTGTTGATAATCTGCCGTTCGAGTGTATTTTCCCAACCGAAGAGGATATTGAGATACACTCCGGAAATCCAAGCGATGATAACCGTTAAAGTGGGATAGTAAATCCACATATGAAACCAACCAAACACAATCGCCATCTTTTTATTCCAAAATTTATCGGAATAAGTAATCACTCCGCCGGCTTTATCAGTCCGGCTTGCTAATTCTGAGACAGCCAGACAGCCGAAGATGATGCTGATCGCTCCCACGCACAAAGCGATCACTCCCTGCAGAATATTTCCGCCGGTAAAATATAAAATGTTATAGCTTTTGAAATAAATTCCGGAGCCTATGACAATCCCGACAATCATAGCTATCGCAGTGAACAAGCCATACTTTCGTTGTTCCATATGTTTCCTTTCGGATGGAGATTAAAATAAATGATATATAAAACCCGTACAATTATAATGGTGATTTTTAAGCTTCCAGCAAACGTTTTGCGGTGAACTGGTCAGTGATTAAAATATTAATTAACCTACCACGCANNTTCTCCGCCCGCTACCCCGATCGCCCGCTCGACTTTTTTAAGCTGGGATAAACTCATGGAAATCACGTGATTGGTCAGGCTCGATTCATCGATTTCATTCCCCATTTTGTCATAGAAATGCAACAGAATGTCACCGATCGCTCCATGTTTGCGAAGAATGCGTGAATCGTCTTCAGATAAGACATTTCCGCTGGCAGACAACAGGCTCGAAGGGTTCATGTTGCCGATCCCGACCAATGCAGTATTTACAAAAGGAAACATCGCGAAAATATTCTGAATGGACTTGTCCGTAATGATGGTGTTATAAATTTCGGCGGATTTGACAACTGCCGGTACCGGCAGAAAGAAGGGTGTTCCGTTGACCACTTCCGATAAGTGGCTGGTCAAATGAGTGGAATGACTCTGGGACTGGGCATTTCCTAATCCCCCTAAAATCTGGACGACTTGTATACCGGTTTTTCGGTTAATCGGGGTCATCGCGTTGACGGCTGCGAGCAGATAGGTGCTCCAAGAAGAAACACCGATGATGTCATTGGGACGAAGGATGTTCTCCAGATAACTCGCCGTGCAATATCCGATTTCTCTGGCTAAACCTTGCCCGTCATCCGCCAATGAACAGTCCGCCACGACGGCATCTTTTAAACCGTATTTTTCCACCAATTTTTCTTCAATTTCTGTGTAAACACCCCGTGGAATATTAACAACCACTTTTATGATGCCGTCTTTCTGTCCCTGTGCCAGCAGACGGGAGACTGCAGCCTGCGAAAGCCCGAACCTTTCAGCAATTTCATTTTGTTTGACACCTTCTTCGTAATAGAGACGTGCCACTCGGGCAATTAATCTGGGATCTTCTTTTCCTCTCATTGAGTGCTCGTTTTCCTGTCAGTTTAAATGTGACAAATGTTACATTTTTTCAAAAGATTGAATAAATATTCAAAAACGATTGATTATTCAGTTCGAAAAAGGTATGATCAAGGTAAAGAATAATCACCGCACACTGAATAAATATTCAAAAGCATTTTATCACGATTGGGGCATTATGACTATAAAGGAACTGAAAGAAAAATCAATTCTTTACAGAGAAACAACACTCAGAATCATCCGAGATGCGCAATCGGGACATACAGGGGGAGACCTTTCTTGTATCGATATCCTGAATGTCCTCTATAACGAAATTCTCAATATATCCCCCGACAGAGTTAACGATCCGAATCGCGATCGATATGTACAATCCAAAGGGCATGCAGCGGAGGCTTTATACGCTGTTCTATCCGAAAACGGGTTTATGCCGAAAGAGTGGACGAGAAATGTCGGCGGTTATCTTTCGCCGGCGACCGGGCACCCGACAAAGAACATTCCGGGAATCGAACAAAATACGGGTGCATTGGGGCATGGTCTCCCGATGGCAGTCGGAATGGCGATTGCTGGAAAGTTGGATGAACGGCCGTATCGCGTTTTTACCTTGATAGGGGATGGTGAATTAGCTGAAGGCACGAACTGGGAAGCTTCTATGGCTGCGTCTCACTATCAATTGGATAACTTGATCGTCATTATCGATCGAAATCGACTCCAGATTTCCGGGACGACAGAAGAAGTAATGGGGCTCGAACCGTTGCAAGCCAAGTTTGAATCATTCGGTTTTTGCGTTCGAGAAGTCGACGGAAATGACGTGGCAGCCCTTTCTGCTATATTAAAAGAAGTTCCGTTTGAAAAAGGCAGACCAAGTTTAGTTATCGCGCATACGATAAAGGGAAAAGGGGTCAGTTTTATGGAAAATCAGGTTCAATGGCATCATGCGGTACCGACGGACGAACAGTTTCGGCAGGCAATTCAGGAACTGGAGAACGAAAGGATGGCACTCTGATGTTAAAACCGATTGGAAAAGGAATTGCCAACCTCGAATGTATGGCGGCGGTTCTGACGGCTCATGCCGAAAAAGACTCGAGTATCATTGTAGTTACCAGTGATTCACGCGGTTCTGGAAAAGTAACCGGTTTCGCCCAACGGTTTCCGCGGCAATTGGTTGAAGTAGGCATCGCAGAGCAGAATTCGGTCGGTATATCGGCCGGACTTGCCTCTTGTAATAAAAAAGTATTTACCATATCCCCCGGCAGTTTTCTTTCCGCGCGGGCTTTGGAACAGGTTAAAAATGATGTTGCATATTCACAAAATCCGGTTGCATTGATCGGAATTAGTTCTGGTGTTAGTTACGGCGGTTTGGGTGCAACCCATCACTCGATTCATGATCTGGCGGTCTTACAGGCAATCCCCGGTCTAGAGGTGATTGTTCCCGCGGATAATAATGAAACGGAAGCGGCTTTGATCTCTTATTTGGAAAATCCCCGCCCGGTGTATATTCGGTTCGGTAAAAAAGCGATGCCAAGTTTCTATCAGACACCGAGCGAGGTAAAAATCGGAAAGGTTTCCGTTTTGAATGAAGGAGATGATTTGTTGATCCTTGCGATCGGTGAACCATTATGGCAGNNGAAAATAGCGGTGTTCGCTGTTCCTTAGCCAGTGTCCACACGCTTTGCCCGATCGATCGAGAAGCAATTATCGAACTGGCTTCACATTCCCGTGCAATTATCACTGTAGAAGAACATTCGGTTTACGGCGGTTTGGGAAGTACAGTCGCAGCCTTGTTGATGGAAGCTGGAATTTATCGCCCGATGAAGATTATCGGATTCCCGCGAGAAGAAATGGTCACTGGCAGTCAGACTGATTTATTCCGTCATTACGGAATTGATGCGGATAATATTCGAAAAAACGCAATGGATTTATTAAACAGGAACTGAGTCATCGGCTATGACAACCATATTGGCAATCGATCAAAGTACTTCTGCAACCAAAGCGATGTTATTTAATGATCAAGCGGAATTATTGGAACAGGTCAGTATCCGGCATCAGCAATACTTTCCGAAGCCCGGATGGGTTGAACATGATGCAGAAGAAATCTATCAAAATCTGCTCCGAGCCGTCAAAGCATTAAAAGAAAAAGCACCAGAGACTTTTCGGAAGATCAGCTGGTTGAGCATTACCAATCAACGGGAAACGATTGTTGTTTTTGATAAAAAGAGCGGGAAACCATTGAGTCACGCGATCGTTTGGCAAGATCGCCGCGCTGAGGCATTTTGTGCGACATTGCGAAATTCCGGAATGGGTGAAGTGGTCCATAAGAAAACTGGTTTAATTGTGGATACATATTTTCCCGCAGGTAAATTAACCTGGATGAAGAACAATATCCCCGAAGTGGCGGAAGGATTGGAAAATGGTACAGCTCTAATGGGTACGATCGATACCTATCTGATCTATCGCCTGACAAAAGGGAAAGTCTATGCGACCGATCATACCAATGCCAGCCGAACCCTTTTCTATGATATCGATGCGCTGAATTGGGATCGGGATTTGATTGGAATTTTTGGCCTTAAGTTGAACGAATTGCCTAAAATTCAGGAAAGCGCTTCCGTATTCGGTGAGACGGATCTCGAGGGATTGTCAGAAAAGCCGCTTCCGATCGCTGGAGTAATGGGGGATTCTCAAGCTGCTTTGTTTGCCGAGCATTGTTATCAGCCTGGAATGGCAAAAATAACTTTCGGCAGCGGATCATCGATTCTGATGAATATTGGGAATACACGGGCGCAATCGGATAACGGGATCGTGAATGCAGTGGCATGGGTCCTAAATGGGCAACCCACCTATGCGTTTGAAGGGATCACGAATTTTACCGGTGCGACAATTTCCTGGCTGACGGATCAGCTTCAGCTAATTAATAATCCCGCGGAATCCGAAGAACTGGCGCAATCAGTTCCGGACAATTCCGGAGTGTATTTTGTTCCTGCATTTGTCGGCTTGGGTGCTCCATATTGGAAAGCGGATGCAAAAGGGGCGATCATTGGTCTAACCCCTGGTGTTAAAAAGGAACATATCGTTCGCGCGGCTTTGGAAGGGATCGGGTTTACGGTGACAGATGTATTGAAAGTGATGGAAAGCGAAGCCGGAATTCCGTTGACGCAGCTTTGTGCGGACGGCGGTGCTGTTCGGAACCGCTTTTTAATGCAATTTGTGGCAGATATTAATCATCGAGATCTTTTGGTATCCCTCCTGCCCGAACTATCGGCGTTGGGGGCAGTATTTTCGGGAGGGTTAGCTACTGGTGTCTATCGGAACACGGATGATGTACAAGCGATCAATAGTGGTGTGATCGAATATCATCCTCAACTGGCGATTGATTCTGTGGAAAAGCTATATGCCGGATGGAATCAGGCAATCAAGAAAGTTCTGTTATAGGGAAGGAAACGGCTATGAATAAAACGGGAAAAAGAGTGATTATTGCCGTGTTGGTTATTGCTTTTTTGGCTTGGGGATCGACGCAATTTACGGTAGTGAATACGGAACAACAGACTGCGGTCCTTGAGGCTGAAAAATTTGATCGTGTTGCCTATGTCGATGCCATNNGATCGGGTTGCCTATGTCGATGCCATCTGGGATTCAAAGCTGATTCCCGCACTGCAGAATGACTCTCAGGATTTAGCGACGGTTCTCAATGCTCTCTCAAAAGGGTTGGAAGAAACGAAGGATTATGCCATGATCTCTGTCAGCGGCGCGTACAACTTCCGAGTAAAAGGGACCGGAACGATCGAATCGGTGGATGTCGCTTCACAAGAAGGGAAGGCGATCATCAAAGTGGATGGGTATGACGGCCATATCAAAGTGATTTTGAATATCGGTCCGAAGATTAATGGAGAGTCCATCCGGGATGGTGCAGGATTTATTAATTTTGGCGATTTTAAAGATCAAACCGAATACGGACAAGTGTCCAAAGAATTAAATACTCGTGCTGGAAAAATCGTCTCTGCTGCTCTCGATTGGGCAAATATGACCGGTAAAAGAATTTCCTTTGCCGGGATGTTTACGATCAAAACTACAAATCAGACGAATTTGAACATTGATACCGTAACGATAACACCCGTTATCGTAGAAGGAATAGATTGAAAATGGCATCGACTCAAGAAACTGAAATGATTCGGGAACCGGCTGAAGATATCCGACCGATCGAAGACGAAGTCATTTTACGGGCTGAACAGATCGTTAAAGTTTATCCAGGTACCACGGCTTTAAATGGAGTGGATTTTGACGTCTATCGCGGGAAAGTGAATGTCTTGGTCGGAGAGAACGGTGCCGGTAAATCAACATTGATGAAAATTCTTGCCGGTGTAGAGCAGCCGACTTCGGGACATATTTATTTGCATGGGAAGGAAATATTCAATCGTTCAATTGTTGAAGCGGGAGAAAATGGCATCGGCATCATTTCTCAGGAAATGATGATTTTTCCCAATCTTTCCGTTACGGAAAATCTATTTATCGGGCGGGAAAAGAAAAACGGCATTGTTGTCTCTGCGAAGGAACAACGGGAAGAAACTATCAGAATACTCAACCGAATGGAGCAAAAAATCGACCCCGATCAGTTAGTGGGGGAACTTCGGGTCGGCCAACAGCAAATTATCGAAATCGCTCGAGCGATTTCCGAAAAGAAACAAATTCTGATTATGGACGAACCGACTTCTGCTTTGTCTAATCAGGAAGTGAAAGTCCTGTTTAAACTGATTCGCGATTTATTAGCCAGCGGTGTCACGATCATCTATATTTCGCACAAATTGGAAGAACTGATGCAAATCGGTGATTATGTCACGGTTTTGCGCGATGGGAATAAAGTGGCTTGTGCGAGAATAAAAGATATTAATCTGCCTTGGATTATTCGCTGTATGATCGGGGACTCGATGAAAGATCAGATCACTTTCGCACCTCGCGAGATCGGGGAAGAATTGATGCGGGTAGATGATATGACGCTCCCTCGAGTAGGTGGCGGTTTCGCAGTGGATCATGTCAGTTTTACGGTTCATAAAGGTGAGATATTGGGCCTCTATGGGCTGGTGGGTGCCGGGCGAACTGAGTTATTTGAATGTCTTTGTGGGTATGCTGAAGATGCGATTGGAGATATCTATATTCGCGGAAAGAAAATAAAGGATAAAAGGATAGATGACCGGATTCGAGATGGAATTATTCTAGTTCCAGAAGATCGGCAAGCCGAGGGACTGATCCCGACGATGTCGGTAGCCGGAAATATTGTCCTTTCCAGTTTGAAAAATTATCTGAAAGGCTTTTATCTTTCAAGCGCTTTAGAAAAACAGGCTGTAGCGGAAAAAATTAAAGAAATCAATATCAAAGTAGCCGATCCCAACGAACTTGTGACTTCTTTGAGCGGCGGCAATCAGCAGAAGGTAGTGGTTTCTAGGGCGCTGCTGACTCATCCCACGATTTTATTGTTAGATGAACCGACTCGCGGTATCGATGTAGGCGCAAAAGCTGAAATATTCCAGATCGTGAATGATTTGGCGGCTCAAGGGTACGGTATCCTATTTGTTTCGACAGAATTGAAAGAGGTTATTACAGTTTCGGATCGAATTCTGGTAATGTCCAAAGGGAAAATTACTGGTGAATTTATGAAGAAAGATGCGACGGAAGAAGCGTTGGTTACCGCATCCGCGATCGGTCACAGACTTGAAGGAGGGCAATATGCCTGAAGCACAGAGCTCAAAAAGAAGCAACAAATGGTTGAAGATTCAATCCTATATGATGAAAGGTCGAGCGTTTATCGCATTGATCATCGTCATCGTCGTTTTTGTCATTATTGTTCCGAATTTTTTGAACAGTACCAATTTGGTAGTGATGACGAAACACGTCGCAATTTACGGAATTTTAGCAATTGGAATGACATTTGTCATTCTGACCGGAGGGATTGATCTTTCGGTGGGTTCTGTGGCGGGACTGTGTGCCATGATGGCTGGCGGATTTATTAACGAAGGAATCAGATTCGGGTCTGTTACGCTTTATCCTTCTATTCCGATGGTGATCATCCTTTCCGCGTTGATCGGGATCCTGTGCGGTCTGATTGACGGGTTCATTATTGCAAAGTTTAATGTGGCTCCCTTTATCGCGACGCTGGGAATGTGGTACATAGCGCGTGGTTTTGCACAGATTCGATCCAATGGATTGACTTTTCCGAACTTGGTCGGACGTCCGGAATTGGGAAATACTGGTTTTCCCTTGTTGGGAGCGGGTTCCTTCCTCGGCATCAGTTACAGTATTTGGATACTGATTCTGTTCATACTTGTTTCGATGTTTGTCACCCTGAAAGTACCTTTCGGCCGGCATGTGTATGCCATCGGCGGAAATGAGAAGGCGGCACGAATGTCCGGCGTTCCGATTGAAAAAACCAAGATTGCCGTTTATGCGATTTCGGGTTTTTGTTCTTCGATCGTGGGATTAATCATCGCTTCGCAACTGGTTGCGGCTCATCCTATGACCGGTGAATCCTATGAAATGACTGCCATCGCCGCGGTTGTTCTCGGCGGAGCTTCACTTTCGGGTGGAATCGGCAGTATCGGCGGAACGATCATCGGCGCTTTCGTAATCGGCATTCTTTCGGATGGGCTGGTTATGGCAGGAGTTTCTTCTTTCTGGCAACAAGTGGCAAAAGGCGCGGTGATTGTTGTGGCGGTAATTATTGATCAGACACAAAGGAGGATGCAGGAAAGAGTTGCATTAGCACAACAACTGGAAGAAAAAGAGTCCAAATAGGTAGTTTATTTATCTGAATCGGGTAAGATACGAAATTTTTTTCGTATAAAAAAATTTGAAAATTTTAGTGAAAGGAACTAAAAAATGAAGAAAAAAATGTTGTTGTTCGTTACTGTTTTATTGGTGCTTAGCACAGTGTTTTCTGTTACTGCCGCTCCGGCTCCCGCTGAGAGCAAGGGTTTGATTTATGTGATCACTCCGTCTCATGCG
>DCTP01000148.1:0-4192 GCA_002329625.1 Leptolinea sp. UBA1437 | reverse complement strand
ACCACCAAATCGGTTGTTCACGACGACGATGCGAATAAGCAAATGGAATTGATTGAAACCGCCATTGCTGAAAAAGCAGTTGCCATCATTTTGGATAATGCCGGTGCGGACGCAACCGTCAGCGCGGTTAAGAAAGCCAAAGATGCCGGAATTCCGACCTTCCTGATCGATCGTGAAATCAGTGAAGAAGGTATCGCAGCCGCCCAGATCGTCTCCAATAACTATCAAGGTGCATCATTGGTTGCTGAATACTTTGTCAAAGCAATGGAAGAAAAGGGAACCTATATTGAATTAACCGGACGTGATACAGACACCAACGCTCATGTTCGTTCACAGGGATTCCATGATGTGATCGATGAATATCCGGATATGAAGATGATTGCGCAAGAGACGGCAAACTGGGATCAAACCGAAGCCTTCTCCAAGATGGAAACGCTGCTTCAGGCGAATCCGGATGTCAAAGGTGTAGTTTGCGGAAACGATACCATGGCGATGGGCGCATATGCCGCTTTGGTTGCTGCCGGGAAACCGGATGTGATCGTTGTCGGTTTTGACGGTTCGGATGATGTTTTGCAGTCCATTATGGACGGAGGAATTAAAGCGACGGGTCTTCAACCGGTTGCCGCTATTTCAATCGCTGCTGTTGACCAGGCTGATTATTATCTGACCCACGGCGAATTCCAGAAGGAAGAAAAACAGTCTATCGACTGTGTGTTGATCACCATCGAGAATGCCTGCATGTACAAGACATTTGCTCCGGTGGAAGGTGTCACTTCCTGCGAGAAGAAGCAATAATTTGTTTAGATTTCAGGGACGGCTTTTATCAAGCCGCCCCTGATATTTTTCACCAGCTTTCATTTTGAAAATAAGGCTGGTGAAAAATATTTGGTTAAAATTAGAATATATTCAATATTATTATTTGCATGTCCTTGTGAGGAGAACAAATGAAAAAAATTACCCTGGCTGTCTTATTCGGATCTCGAGAGTTTTTCCCCGGAGATTTGGTAATCGACGCTCGCAAACAAATGTTTAAAGCGTTGGATTTGGCGGGAATCAACTACATTGCGTTGGATGAAAAAGTCGGCGTACACGGCGCTGTGACAACCTACGCCCATGCCAAAGAATGTGCCGCTTTATTTAAACAACATATGGATGAGATCGATGGAATTTTAGTCAGCTTGCCCAATTTCGGCGATGAAAAGGGAATTGCTGACACGATCAAATTATCCGGCTTACGGAAGCCAATTTTGGTGCAGGCTTTCCCGGACGATTTGGATAAATTCGATGTGGCGAACCGCAGAGATTCATTTTGCGGAAAGATTTCGGTTTGTAATAATTTACGCCAATATGGATACGATTTTTCTCTAACTACCGATCATTGCGTTTATCCATATGAAGAAAGTTTCAAAGCGGATCTGAAGAAATTTGCCGGTGTTTGCCGTGTGGTGAACGGCTTGAAACATGCCCGCTTGGGGGCGATCGGGGCTCGGCCGAATGCTTTTAATACCGTTCGTTATAGCGAAAAATTACTGGAGAAGGCTGGTATTTCTGTTTTGACGGCGGATTTATCGGAAATTATCGGTCCGGTAAACCGGCTCTCTGATAGCGATCTAGCAGTTAAAAAAGCACTTGAAGCGATTGATTCTTATATCCCCCATGAAGGTATCCCGAGTGAAGCATTGATCAAAATGGCAAAATTCAAGACTGTTTTGGATAGATGGATTCAGGATAATGAAATAACAGGGACAGCCATTCAGTGCTGGAATTCCGTTCAGGAGAATCTGGGTATCAATGTTTGTACTCTGATGAGCATGATGAGCGAAAACTTGATTCCTTCCGCTTGCGAAACGGATATCACCGGTCTGCTTTCGATGTATACACTGCAATTAGCCGGAAATGCACCGGCAATTTTGGTGGACTGGAATAATAATTATGCCAGCAAGAAGGATGAATGCGTGTTGTTCCACTGCGGAAACTTTGCAAAGAGTTACGTGCCGAATGCCTGTATGGGAAATGCGAAAATTCTGGCTACAACGATGGGGACCGAAAATACGATGGGGACGATCGAAGGACGGGTTGTCGGAGATAAAATGACTTATGCCCGGGTTTCAACGGACGATGTTAACGGTATGATTCGTGCTTATACTGGAGAAGGGAAATTTGTGGACGATAAACTGGACACTTTCGGCGCTAGAGCAGTTGTTGAAATTCCGGATTTGCAGGAGTTGATGCATTTTATTTGCCTGAATGGATTTGAGCATCATGTGGCTATAGCAAAGGAAAATCTGTCTGATATTATAGTCGAAGCTTTCGAAGGATATATGGGCTGGGCGACTTACCTTCACGGTTGAAATTCAGCCACCGGTGGGTTGCAGTTTTCGTTCCCTTTTATTGATGAACGGAATGAAGGAGGATAAATGAAGAAAAATGGTATTCTTCACGGAGAAATCTCGAAGACCATCGCTGAATTAGAGCACTATGATACCATTCTTATCGGAGATGCGGGAATGCCTTGCCAGGATGGCGTCAAATGGATTGATCTGGCGGTCAGCGAAGGGGTTCCATCGTTTTTTGATGTGCTGACGGCTGTTTTGAGTGAACTCGAAGTTCAACAGGCTATTATCAGCCGTGAGATGAAAGACCATAGTCCGGAGGCATACGCTCGCCTCCAAGCTATTTTGGAGGATGAATGCCCGATCGAAGAGATTCCTCATGAGGAATTGAAACAGACCTCCAAAAAGTGTAAAGCTCATATTCGTACCGGCGAATTTACACCGTATTGCAATGTAATCCTTGAGGGGGGCGTCACTTTCTGAACCGCCCCTCTGACTTATTGTCCATAAGAGAAGGATATTCTATGAAACAACCCAAGATTTGTGTTGCCGGATCTTCCAATATGGATCTGGTCACGTCGGTGAAAAGAATGCCGCTGCCGGCGGAGACCATCCACGGGATCGATTTTCATACTTTCTTTGGTGGAAAAGGAGCGAACCAGGCTATTATGGCAGCCAAATTGGGTGGTCGGGTAACGATGATCGCAAAGGTTGGCAACGACGGATTTGGACAGCAGTATCTCGAAAATTATCAAAAATCCGGTTTAGTGACGGATTATGTTTCCGTTACGGATGATGCGCCGACTGGAATTGCGGCAATTACCGTCGATGCACAAGGACAAAATTCAATCATCGTTGTCAGCGGGGCAAATTTTGCGATTACTCCGGCCGATATTGAAAAAGCGATTCCAGCTGTTCGGGAGGCAGACGCAGTCCTTTGTCAGTTGGAGATTCCACTGGATGCGACGATTCGATTTTTAGAGATTGCAAAGGATGCGAATGTCTTGACGATTTTCAATTCGGCTCCAGCTCAGGAGCTGCCGGAAAAGATTTATGCTTTAAGTGATTATTTTTGTCCCAATGAAACCGAAGCGGCGCTGATGGCGGGATTTCCGGTAAAAACGATCGAAGATGCCGAAAAGGCGGGCAGATTATTTATCGGGAGAGGTGCGAAATCCGTAATCGTAACTATGGGCGGGCTGGGGTCTATATTCGTTTCCGCGAACAAAGTATTCCATGTTCCGGCTGAAAAAGTGAAAGCGGTAGATACGACGGGCGCCGGGGATGCTTATATCGGCAGTATTGCATATTTTTTAGCATCCGGAGCATCGATTGAAACCGCAATGGAAAATGCGACCCATGTGGCGGCGTTAAGCGTTCAGAAAAGCGGTGCCCAGACCAGTTTTCCGAGTTATGCCGATTGCGGTTTTAGTGTTTAAAGTTTGCTGGACAGCGGAGTGATGGGATAATCAACCACCGGCATCGATCAGAGACCCTCCTTGCCGCGGTCATGGAAACATGATAAAATCTGTTCGTTATCGGAGAGATGACCGAGTGGTTGATGGTGCCTGTCTTGAAAACAGGTGTGGGGAAACTCACCGTGGGTTCGAATCCCTCTCTCTCCGCCATAATGTTCCGTTGAAACAGGGGGAGGTGCCAGAGTGGTTGATTGGGGCCGCCTGCTAAGTGGTTGTTGGGGTAAAACTCAACCGAGGGTTCGAATCCCTCCTTCCCCGCTTTTTAATAAATTTATTTCCAAATTGAATATAGTTTGAATAACAGGATGTCTGTGCCGCATGACAAATGTTCGGCATGCTGTGCGGGATGCCGTCCCCGACAGAAATTCCCTCTCCCGCCGG
>DCTP01000057.1:47385-76625 GCA_002329625.1 Leptolinea sp. UBA1437 | reverse complement strand
AGAAGATCTTCGATCGGATATTTTTTGTTGATCGGAATAATTTGATTTCGGATCGTATTTGTCGGTGCGTGGAGGGAGACGGCAAGATTTATCTGCCTTTTTGCTTTCGTAAATTTCTCAATCATCGGAATAATCCCGACGGTTGAGATGGTAATTCTGCGTTCTCCAAAATTAAAACCTTCCGGGTCATTTATTAAATCAATCCCTTTCATAACATTCGCATAGTTATGAAAGGGCTCTCCCATTCCCATCAATACAAGATTGGTTAATTTTCGTTCCTCTTTTTCCAGTTCTTTGACAAAGAAAAAAACCTGCCCCGCAATTTCTCCCGAAGTCAAGTTCCTTGTAAAGCCCATCTGNNTAACGCATCAAGACTGCTTCTATTTTCTTTCCGTCCGTAAGTCCGAGTAAATATTTATTTGCCTGTTGATTTGAAGAAGATACGTTACGGATTATCTTAATCGGTTGAAATTCAAATGTTTCATCGAGTTTCTCGCGAAGATCCTTAGGAATGTTACTGAAGTTCTGAGGAACAAAATTTAAATTTCGGTAAACAAGGTTCCAAAGTTGTTTTGCCCGGTATTCCGGTTCCTGCCATTCTTTCAGAATGGAAAGAAGCTCTTCATAATTCAAATCAAAGAAACAAGTTTTCATAGTTTATCCGTTCTGTTTTTTGAGCCAAGATTATTTTTTTGTCGGATTAAAATATCTGCGAATTCTTCCAAATCTTTACAAATCAGCGTGGGTTGTTTTTGAAAACTTGAAACTGATTCCTTTGTATCAACTCCGGAAAGAACCATTACAGTATGACAGCCCGCATTGATACCTCCGATAATATCCGTATCATATCGATCGCCCACCGCGACTACTTCCGATTTATCCAACCCGAATTTTTCCATAGCAATCTCAATCATATAGGGTTGCGGTTTCCCGATCACAATAGGCTTCTTTTGGGTACATGTTTCAACCGCGCTGACCATTACGCCTCCGCCCGGAAGCCAGCCGTTTTCGGATGCCAAAATATGATCCCGATTCGTCGCATAAAATATTGCACCTTCATTGATCAGATGCATGGCTGTCGCAACTTTTTGGTAAGTCATCTCCTGATCCAGACTGACTAAGACAATATCAGCTTTTTCATCCGATAAGGTAAAACCTTCCTTTTTGAGGTAATCCTTCAATGCCTGTGAACCGAAGACATAAATTCGAACGTCTTTCGAATAATTTTTTTTGAATAAATAGGACGCTGCAACAGCCGGTGTGATCACTTGATCCGGTTTGATTTTTACTCCCAACCCGGCCATTTTTTCTTGGTAAGACTCAGGCGTTCGTGTGGAATTGTTCGTTATAAAAACAGGAAAAATATCCGCTTGCTCCAATTTGGTAAAAATATTCCGAGTATTCCCGATCGGATTTTTCCCGTTCCATAATACACCATCCATATCCAAAAAGATTGATTTTATTTTGGAAAAATCAAAAACTTCCATCAAACCCCCCTAAGTTGATTTAAAATAATTATAATACCGAATAATTTCTTATCTTTCCTCTTATAAAAAACGGCTGAATCAATTTCTTCAGCGCTTATTAATCAGGACAATAGTATAGTCGATGATTAATAAAATGCTATTGTCTCCTGAGAAATGATTTCATAAAGATTGAAAAAACCTCCGACATATATGTCGGAGGTTTTTTTATGAAGATCAAAATATTACTTTGTCGGTTCAAGAACTTTATCGATTAATCCGTATGCGACCGCTTCTTCCGGTGTAAAATATCGGTCTCGATCGGTATCGTGAAGGATTGTGTCATACGTCTGACCGGTATGTTTTGCCATAATCTCATTCAATTCTTTTTTCAGTCTGAGAATTTCTTTCGCTTGGATTTCGATATCCGAAGCCTGACCTTCGACACCACCCAACGGCTGATGCATATGGATCGTTGAATTCGGCAGCGCAAAACGATGACCTTTCGAACCGGCTGTTAAGAGTACTGTTCCAAAAGATGCAGTCACTCCACAAGCTACGGTATTGATCCGATTCGGGATCATCTGCATCGTATCATAAATTGCAAGGCCGGCATAGACCGATCCACCGGGTGAATTGATATAGAATTGAATATCACGATCGGGGTCTTCCCTGCTTAAATAAAGGAGCTGTGCTATGGTCAGATTTGCAATCTGATCATCGATCTGTGTTCCGAGAAAAACAATTCTCTCTTTCAACAACAGTGAATAAATGTCGTAAGCACGTTCACCATAAGCTCCACCTTCAACAACCATCGGCACTACAGCGTTTCTTGGTTTATCCATATTTATTTTTTCTCCTGTCCAATCGGAATCAATTTCTTTCATCCGACGAATCGTTAATTTGATGGATATATAATAACATGAGACACCGATAAGATTTGATAGAAAATTGTTAGAAATATTTAAAAGTGCTGCACCCTTTTGTTTCCGAGTGCAGCACTCAATCCATATCGATTCGAATTAAACGATTGCTGGTTCCTTTATTCTCTGTTTAGCGATTGCTTCTTTGACCTCTTCACCCGATATGGTCTCTTTTTCGAGCAATAACTTTGTCAAACTTTCCAACGCATCTCGGTTTTCATTGAGAAGATTAATCACTCTCTTGAATTGCTCATCCAAAATACGCTGAACTTCTTCATCGATCAGTTTTAGAGTTTCCGGACTTGCTACGGCTGCTGTTTCATAACTTTCAAGGAACTGATATTGTGGTGTGGCATATCTTACCACGCCCAATTTTTCACTCATACCGAATTCCGTAACCATTCGTCGCGCAAGCTCCGTAGCTTTCTTAATATCATCAGCGGCACCGGTGCTGATTTCGTTGAAAACAATCGACTCGGCTGCTCTTCCGCCCAACAAGACCGCTATTTTATCCTCTAATTCACTTTGTGTCATGAGATAACGATCTTCCGTCGGCATTTGCATGGTATAACCAAGTGCCCCTCTTCCTCGGGGTACAATGCTTACTTTTGCAACCGGATCACCGTTGGGGACAATTTCACCGATCAGAGCATGCCCGCTTTCATGATATGCGACGGCAGTTCTTTCCTTCTCATTCATCACGCGAGTCTTTTTCTCAAGTCCGGCAACAATTCTTTCGATTGCCAACTCGAAATCATCCATATTAACGGAATCCCCATGTCGGCGAGCAGCCAGTAATGCGGCTTCATTCATCACATTTGCCAAATCTGCCCCGCTAAAACCGGGTGTCATTCGAGCCGCTCGATCCAAGTCAAAACTGGGATCCAATTTAATATTTTTGCTGTGAATCTGCAAAATTTGTTTCCGTCCGATTAGATCCGGTATAGAAACTGTGACCTGCCGATCAAAACGGCCGGCACGTAAGAGAGCCGGATCCAGAATCTCCGGACGGTTTGTCGCCGCCATAATAATCACCGGTTTCCCTTTATCGGATTTAAACCCGTCGATTTCGGATAACAATTGGTTCAAGGTCTGTTCCCGTTCATCATTTGCACCAAATCTTCCGGGGCCAACCCGTGATTGACCAATCGCATCGATTTCATCGATAAATATAATTGCGGGAGCGACTTTTCGTGCTTGATCGAAGAGATTCCGAACCCTTGCGGCGCCGACTCCGACAAACATTTCGACGAATTCCGATCCGCTTGTTTCAAAGAACGGGACATGTGCTTCCCCAGCGGTCGCTTTTGCTAAAAGCGTCTTGCCTGTCCCCGGAGGACCGACTAAGAGCACGCCCTTCGGAATTCTTCCGCCTAATTTTGAAAATTGTTCGGGCTCTTTCAAAAATTGAATAATATCCTGGAGCTCTTCGATCGCCTCATCTGCACCCCCGACATCTTTAAATGTTACATTCACATCTTCCGGTTTGACTTCGGTGGCTTTGCTTTGACCGATACTCATAATTCCGCCCAATCCACCGATCCCCCCTCCTGATTTCTCTACTTGGCGGGATATCAAATACCAGATGACACCAAAGAACAGGAGTGGAATTAAGTAACCGAGCAAAATGCTTCCGATCGGATTTGCGGGTTCACTGATCGTGTAATTAATGCCGTTCTCATCCAACAATTCAATTAATGTTGGATCTCCACCGGGCATGGCAACTGTTGTGAATGGAATTTTTTCGTCCTCAGCGGAAGTTGCGTTGGGATTCTTCATCAAGCCAACAATTCTGTAATCTCCCAGTATTACATCAGAAACTTCCTTGCTTTTAATTTTTGATTTAAATTCGCTGTAGGTTATTTCCGTTTCACGAACCGTTATCGGCTTGATGATGAATTGCTGAAATAACCACATACAAAGAAAAGCAAAAATCAAATAACTAAGGACATAGTTCAGTTGATTTTGCCCGGATCGATTTTTATCATTTCGATTCTTTTGGGTATTATTTGATTGACTCATTTTATTCTCCGTATAGTTAATTCATTTAATAAAATTCCTGAATTAACTATACGGCTTTTTTATATGAATCGTGTTAATTAGAAAACAAAATCGCTCTTTTAAGATTTATTTTCGGAGTCTATTTCAGATTCCGGCATCTCTATCTTCTCGTTTGAGCCGATTTCTATCGGAAGATCATCCGAAGATCCGGTTTCATTTTGAACGGTTTCGAGATTATCGGTAGCCGTTTCCTTTTCGCTTTCGGGAGCTGTTTCCACTTCTTCGATCGCCGGATTTTCGCCCTTTGCGATTGCGATGAGACGATCAAATAGTGCATCATTGAAAGATTGGTTCATGGCAGCATTCGTAATATAGTTCGCAATCGCCTGCTTTTCCTTGTTGGTTTTTGCCTTTTGATAATCTATTGCGGCGGTTTCTTGGAGTTTACCGACATTTTCCTTGAAATTATCCATGTTGATTCTGATTTTTTCTTTTGCCGCAAATTCCTGAAGTACCAAACGTCTCTTTAATTGCTCTTCCGCACTTGGTCTGATTTCTTCATTAAGGAATTTCTCCATATCGGTATTTTTCATCTTCAGATAGGTTTCCAGGTCGACTCCTTGCTGTGCCAATCGTTGCTTAAAATCATTGAATATTTCTTGTGCTTCTTCTTCAAGTGCATTCGGTGCGTATTGGATATCAGCTTTTTCTACCAATTGTCTGACAATATTTTCGATATATTCATTTTCTTGACTTTGTTGTTTTTGTTTTAATAATCTTTCACGAATATCTTTCATGAAATCATCAAAGGTCTCGTAATCGCCGAATTTTTTCGCCAACTCAAGATCTTCAGCAGGCATCACCAAGTCTTTAATGCTTTGTACCGTTGTCGTATAAATAACCGTCTTGTTNNAGTCGGAATCGGAGCTTCTTCGCCGTAAGTATGCTCAACCGTTACGATCTCGTTTGGTTGCGCACCGATAAAATTTTGAGAAAAATTAACAAACGGCCAAGCTGTCTTTTCATCGGTATCTTTGCCGATAATGAATTCATAAGGTCGTTCTTTGATTAATTCTTTCTTGCCGGTTTCCGGATCTTCCTCTTTCAAATCAGCCTTGATTAACACATAGACCGTCTGGCCTTCTTTGGCAGGTCCTTCCGCCGGTTCCGCCGTGGCATAATTCGTTTTTAACTCATCCAAAATTTCCCGAACTTCTTCATCGGTTATAACGGCTTCCACATATTCTTCGCGAATCTCACGATAGTTGTTTAGTTCTATCGTCGGTGCAAGAGGAACGATCAAACTGAATTTTGGAGGATCAATTTGATCGATTTTGTCCAATCTGCCCATTCCCCCCGGTTCAATTTCTCCTTCTTTCAAAATACGTTCATATTGATTTTCGAGAAACGTATCGAGCGCTTCCTGAGCTATCGCGGTATCACCGTAGTTGCGCCGAATAATTTCATAAGGTGCTTTCCCGGGGCGGAAGCCCGGAATTTTTGCGTCTTTGGCAATTTTTTTTGCTGCCTGATGCTTTAATGGTTCGAATTCTTCCGGACTGATTTCGACTTCCAATTTGATTTCATGATTTTCAAGGGGTTGTTTTTCGATTTTCAAGATGGCTTCCTCGTTATATATGAATTAATTATTTATCCCGACGGAAAAATCGGCTCCCAAACGATCCGAATTCTTCTCTGTCTGAACAAACCGACCGAATTATCGGACTGAATTTTCAGGATGTCAAGCAAATCGATTTTTCAATCCGATTTTCCGCCTACGATATTATTCATTAGGTTTATTCAATCGATATAAAAGATGATACAAAATCAAGAATTAGGATAAGGAATAATCAGCCTGAATTTCCCCGTTTGGGGGTCATTGGGGATATCGTTCACTACGTTTATCTTATAACGGACGAAATCATATAATTCTTTTTGGCGAAGAATTGTGTCCATCCGCTTCTCGATGGCTTGAATTGCTTCTTCCTTATTTCCTTTAATAATTACGTTCAGAATCAGCATATTGGGTTCTGACTGAATGATTTGAAGTTTTTCAAGCCCCGGCGCAAAGAATTCAACGAAAACTATCGGATGGATAAACTGCCGGTTACCAACCGGATCTTTAAAAAACAAAAATTCTTCTTCACGGCCGGCGATTGATTCAACCGATCGGAACGGCCATCCGCATTCGCAGCTGTTTTCTGATGGAATTAAGTTGTCATTCATTCTGTACCGGATGAGCGGCTGCGTTTTATTATATAAATTGGTCATAACCAGATTACCTGGTTCACCGGGCTTTGCTTCTTCACCGTTCTCTTTAATAATTTCAAAAATATGTAAATCATCGAATAAATGAATGCCGTTAAATCGGTCACATTGAATTCCCATGCATAAGGATTCCGAAGCCGCGTAATAGTTATAAGGCATAATGCCGAAGGCGTTGCGAATTGTTTCTCTCATCTCGGAAGTCAAGGGATCCGCCGAACATAAAATTCGAGTCGGATGAATTTTCAGATTCCCTTTCAACTGTTCGAGAGCGAGCAGATAAACTCCGGAAGAATATCCGCTGAGACATTCGGGTTGAAAATCATTCAACCTAACCAGTGCCGGATGGAGCGTCTGGTTCATATCAACCGCTAAAAAATCAAATAACCATTTGGGTCCGGACTTTGCCAGACTGATTCCCGCATAATGTCCATCGGTCATACCGATGAAAGCGTGTTTCGCTTTTCCGATGAAATGGAGCTTGTTTTTAGAAATCCTTGAATATACGGCTGCTTCGGCAATCGCCCAATCATTTGCTCCATATACGAATATTCCGATTCTTCCCGATGACCCTGATGNNGATGACCCCGATGTATGAATCACTTTAAATTCGTCTTTATATTTTTTATCGACAGAATCAGGGTTTTTGATAAAATCTTCCAGCTTTGATTTTTTTAATTGTTTATTGCAGACGAATTCGTCGAAATGATCCATCATCAAGTCTTTATTGATCATCGGTAAGTCTTTCAGTTGAATCAGTTCCGGTCTTTCAATGTCAATTCCGGCTTTTCGATAAAAATTTCGATAGAATTCTGAATATCTGAGTACATGTCTTAATTGTTGGGAGAACCGATCTTGTTGTATTTCAACGATTTGACTCGATGTCATTTTTTCCGCAGATCCGAGGCAACGGATCATTCGAATAATATTCAAAACAGATGCAGAAAAAGAAGCTTTTACATTCATAGGATTTTTGATTTAATCATATTGCAAACTTAATGAGATACAGGACCGACTTTTTTCGTCGATCCTTAATGAACACAGCCTTGTTTTTGTAAGCAAGGCTTTTAATCTAAAAGATATTCGATATTTTCTTATTGTTTTGCACTTGCTTTTACCAGACGATTCATTTTGATATACAACAAAATCGCAATAAATTCGGAAAGGCAGGTCAACCCGATGATCAGTCCAATTTTATCTAGATTGTAGAACCAGCCCATCAATGAAGAGCCGCCTAATAAAGCCAAACCGTAGCCGGTATTGAATACGCCGTAACTGGTTCCACGTTTGTGGAAAGGAGCGATATCTGCTATCGCAGACCGCATAATAGTTTCGTGTGTGCCCATGACAATCCCAAAGATCACCATGCCGGTGATGATCAAGGTTGTTGAATAGCTCAAAGTGAGGAATGGCAAAAGAACAGTAATAAATGGAATTAAAACGAGCACCAGTAATCCCCCCGTTTTTCTAGCGGTTTTCTTTTTCTGCGAATCATAAGCTCTGCCGACAATAAGAGCTGTAAGGGCGTCGACGATCATCGCTATTGCATAAAGAAGAGTGATATCCCCATCCGACATCAAATTATTAGCCTTCAGATGAAACCCGACTGTGCTGAAATTTACGAAACCTAATGTGCAGAAAAATGTAAAAGCTGTGTAAGCCCAGAAAGTCGGTCCTAATTTTTCGTTTTGAAATTCTTTGGCGTCCAAAGAAGGAACCAAATGTTCCCGTTCAATTTTCCGGTAAGCAAAAGTGACAAAAAACATTAATAGAATGAAAGGAATTACCAGCACTTTATATCCGAGTTGATAAACGGAAATTCCATCTTTTCCGGCCAAATAAAAGACGAGTGTAAAAATTAATGGACCAAGGAATGCGCCGATTTGATCCAAGGCTTCCTGCAAACCGAATGCAAATCCGATTCCGACTTGATTTTCCGCCACTCCGGAAACGATGGTGTCTTTTGCTGGACTGCGCAATGACTTTCCGATCCGCTCCATTAGAATCAAAACAATCAGGATATTCCAATTCTTTGTTAAGCCCATCAGAGGAATTACAATTAACATTCCATACCCGATAAAAATAAAAAGCCAATATTTTCCGCTTTTATCTGAAATTATTCCGGAGAACAAGCGTAGCATATAACCGAGAAATTCACCGATCCCAAAAACCAGTCCGACTTGGGCAGCATTGACATTTAATAAATTGAAATATTGGCTGTTTGCACTTCTGGCAGCTTCATATACCATGTCGCCAAGCAAACTGATGATGCCAAAAATAATAATTACGGTGACAACTGGGGTAAAGCGTGAATTTTTCTTGTTGACTGTCGTATTTTTTTCCATTGTTTCGCCTTAAAAATAGATATTTCGCATAGCCTAATTAAGAAGAATATTCGAAAACCGTTGGAATAATTCTATTCCATTTATGAGAACCTATCAAGAATTTTTATACAAAATCTTTATAAGATGTCCGAAAAAAATATTGATTTGTCCGAATGGTAGGGAAGGAGGGGTTTGAACCCTCATGCCTTTCGGCACATGATCCTAAGTCATGCCNNTGTTCCGGAATCGATAGATAGAATCGATCTCTGCAGAAGGAAAGATACTCGGAATCGAGTCCCAATGCATCCGCAAATTCGTCCGGCCTTCCCATTTCTGAATCTTTTGCAACCATTCTTACAAGAATAATTGGTCCATCATCAGTTTCCTCTGAAACGGAGGCGGATTCTATTAAATCCCGTAAGTTGTACCGCTTCTCACGGCGAATCCGTTCGACGGAGGTTTGGGATAAAAGATGATGAATCTTATTATTCAAATCTTCTGCGAGAAATCTTCCCATTGTTTTAATTTGATAATCTGCGCTTTCAATTAATTTTGTCAAAGCCGGGCTATAAGCCGGTACTTCGTCTACCGAATTGACGCATAAACCGAACGGAGATTGGGCATTAAGTGTCTCAATAAATTGCTTCTTTTTATCTTCCGTATCGATACTTTCTTCCCAATCAAACCAAAGATCGATTAACTCATTTCGGCCTTCCCAACCCAAAGGAAGCGGCCAAGCTGTGGCAAATTTCGGAGCCGGATGAAATCCTTGGGTATAAATTAAAGGTATTTTTGCCCGTAGAAGAACCCGAATCCAGACTTTTTGCAAATCCAAATGGCTGATATAGCGGAGCGGACCGATTTTTTGATAAGAGATGCNNCAGCGGAAAAATTGAGTATCGGGCAAAACCATTTTTGACCGTCGTCTTTTGGCTGAACCATGCGAAACGCTTGATTAATTCCGCAACCATAGCAACCGGTTCGGCAATCGGGTCGCAGAATTCCTTCTAAACCGTTTTCAAATTCTTTACGAAGAGTCTGTTTTGTCACACCGATATCGATATGGTCCCAGGGGAACACTTCATTTTTTGCTCTTTCCCGATGAATATAAAAATCCGGATCCAGATCATTTTCAGAAAAGGCTTGTAACCACGCCTCCTTATTAAAGTGATCTTGCCAAGCATCAAATTTTGCCCCTAATTGCCAGGCTCGATGGATAACAGCTCCCATACGCCGATCACCTCTCGAACACCAAGCTTCAAACATCGTTGTATCCGGATCCGACCAGGTGATTTTAATGCCCGGAGTGGAAAGTCTTTTTTTAAGGAGATCCTGCTTTTTTGCAACATTTTCCGGCTCATCCGCTTTCCACCATTGGAAGGGGGTATGCGGTTTCGGAACCAATGTTGCGATTCCTATGTTCAATTGCGATCGTTTACCGAGATGCTTTCGGCCAATTTTAATTACTTTTAAACACAAATCACAAATTGCCTTAACATCTTCTTCCGTTTCTCCCGGTAAGCCGATCATGAAATACAACTTGATTGTTTGCCATCCGTGGCTATAAATCATTTCTGCAGTTTCAAGCAATTGTTCTTCCGTAATCGGTTTATTAATTGTGTTTTTCATTTTTTCCGAAGCCGCTTCCGGCGCAAGGGTAAATCCGCTGAAACGAGATCCTTTTAATTTTTCAAGAATATTTACAGAAACCGTGTCAATTCGTAAAGATGGAAGTGAAATATTCAATTTTCTACGGCTATATCGATTTTGCAACTCATCAACCAGCGTTTGAATTTGAATGTAATCGGAGGATGAGAGAGAAAGAAGGGCGATCTCTTCATAACCTGTGGATGACAAAGCGGTGTCAATGGATGCCAAAATTTGCTCAACTGGTCTTTCCCGAACCGGGCGCGTAACGAAACCCGCTTGGCAAAATCGACATCCGCGACTGCATCCCCGCATGATTTCAATTGCAATTCGATTTTGGACCACATCGATCGATGGGACGACAAAGTGATCCGGTGGTGGCGGTAAAACCGGAAGAATGCGCTTTTTTATTTTTTTTGGAAAGGTCTCATTTATCGGTTCGATTGCCGAAACTGTTCCGTCCCCGTTATAGGTGGTCTGATAAAAAAGCGGGATGTAAACCCCTTCTACTTTCGAAAGCCGATAAAGCAATTCGGATTTCGGCAATGCCTGTTTTTTCCACAGCTGATATACCGTGATAATTTCGGGGAATACTTCTTCTCCTTCTCCGATAACGAATGCATCGACAAATGCCGACATCGGTTCGGGGTTGTATGTTGTATGACCTCCGGCGATAACCAACGGATCATTTACAGAACGTTCAGCGGCAAAAACGGATAATCCGGATAGATCCAAAAGATTCAGAACATTTGTATAAAGCGATTCATAAGGAATTGTGATGCCCAAAATATCCATCTGATTTACAGGCGTTTTACTTTCCAGCGTATACAGGGGAATATTTCTTTCGCGCATCTCTTTTTCCATATCTTCCCAAGGAAGATAAACACGCTCAGCCCAGACATTCGGAAGTTTATTTAAAAGATCATAAAAAATGGCGATACCGAGATTGGGGACTCCCAAGTCGTAAATATCGGGAAATGCAAGCGCAACGCGCGTCTGTATTGCCGATGAATCTTTGTAAATCGAATTAAATTCTCCACCGACATAGCGACCGGGTTTTTGGACTTTTAATAAAAACTTTTCGATTTCCTTTTCAATTTCTTGCGGTTTCAAGTTTTATATTCCTTTGGGGTAAGATCTTTTTCTATCGTGTGTTGATTTTATCCAATGATAAAACAAAAATCACTAAATTGGCATGATTTTCTTATTAATTTACTAAATTACTCTAAGAAAAAATTTGACTTAATCCAAGAAATGGATTNNGTAAGCAGTTACATTGTAACAGAAA
The DNA here is from genome assembly GCA_002329625.1 of Leptolinea sp. UBA1437. Taxonomy (GTDB): domain Bacteria; phylum Chloroflexota; class Anaerolineae; order Anaerolineales; family Anaerolineaceae; genus Flexilinea. Next base: position 64,714 of record DCTP01000057.1, on the reverse strand, counting down.
GGAAACCGTGGGCAAGGCACCGACGATATATGATGTATCCGAACTTGCAGGAGTCAGTACTGCCACGATTTCCCGTGTCTTAAATAATCCGGAAAAAGTAAAACCCTGTACAAAAGAAAAAGTGATGATGGCCATTCAAGAGTTGGGATACCGCCCGCTGCTTGAAGCGAGATTGCGTACAGCGCATGATTTTGAGCGAATCTGCGTTTGTGCCCCGCGCTTTACCGAGAATTCGTTTGTTGAAAGACTACGCGGAATAACCGTTGCGCTTGCTGGGCAGGATTATGAATTGCAAGTTTATTCGGTCGCTTCCAAACTTCAGATGGATCGATTCATCGATTCCTTGGAATTACGCGGTTTAAATGGTTTAATCACGCTTTCGATCCCTTTTACCGATGACCAAATCAAAAGAATTAAAGATTGCGGTATTGAGATGGTGATGATCGAATATTCATCGCCTTTAACGAATTGTGTTGTTATCGATGATCGAATGGGGGGAAAATTGGCAGCCCAACATTTGATTGATAAAGGCAGAAAAAAATTTGGATTTGCCGCCGAATTGAACAAAAGTGATTATAGTGTTTATCCTATTTCCGGGCGTTTGGAAGGTTATCTATCAACGTTAAACCTTCATGGGTTTGAATTGAACTCCCAATATATTTATGATGTAAAGTGTGATACGGATCAGACTTATCTGAATTTTCTGAAAATATTTCGTTCGGGAGAATTTCCCGATGCAATCTTTGCCGCTGCGGACGTTCAGGCTCTGGGAATTTTAAGGGCTGCCAAAGAAGTCGGATTAAATATCCCTCAGGATGTTGCTGTTATCGGTTTTGACGATATCGACTTTGCGGATTATGTCGGTCTGACGACCATTCGTCAAAATTTGGATCACAGCGGTAAAGTCGCCGTAGATTTATTGATTAACCGTTTGAAAGATCCGGAAAGGTTGATACAGCTGGTTCAACTTCCGGTCGAACTTGTCGTTCGAAAGACGACATAATTTCATAACGCTTTAAAAAGGCGTTAACCTTTTTATTTTCAGGAGGAAAAATGAAAAAAGTACTTTCTTTAATTTTGGCAGTTACAATGCTGTTCGGAGCTGCCGCAATGGTCTCTGCACAGGATAAAACCTATCTTGAGCGGGCTTATGATGGCGAATTTAAGGGAAAAATTGTGACTCTGGATGGACCATTCATTGATAATGACCAAGTATTGTTTGAAGCATCCATAAAAGATTTCGAGGAAAAAACAGGGATTGATATTCAATATATCGGAAATAAAGATTTTGAATCAACAATCCAAATGCGTGTCGAAGGCGGAAACGCCCCCGATATCGCGGATTTCCCTCAACCGGGCGGAATGGCTAATCTGGCTAAAAAAGGATATATCGTTGACGTTCGCGATTTTATATCCGAAGACTGGTTGAAAGAGAATTATTCACAAGCCTGGCTGGATTTAGCAACCGTTCCTAATGAAAAAGGCGAAATGATTATGGGTGGAATTTGGGCTCGTAACAACGCCAAATCACAGGTGTATTATCGCCCGAAAGTTTGGGAAGAAGCCGGTTATGAAACTCCGGAAACCTGGCAGGAAATGGTAGATCTTTCCAAACAAATGGTTGCCGATGGTGAAACTCCGTGGTGCCTTGGAATCGAAGGCGGTGCGGGGACCGGTTGGCCGGCGACAGATTGGGTCGAAAATATCCTGCTGCGGACCACTTCGTTGGAAAATTATAAGAAGTGGACAACCGGTGAGCTGAAGTTTGACAGTCCGGAAGTTCGTCGCGCACTTGAAATTATGAGCGAAATCTTCTTTACCGATGGGTTTGTTTATGGCGGAAGAGAAGCGATTGCGACAACGAATTTCGGCGAAGCCGTCAAACCGCTTTTTTATGATACCAATGGTTGTATGATGTATTCTCTGGGGAACTTTATCACAGCTTATTTCCCGGAAGATGCAGTACCGGGAGTCGATTATGATGTGTTTTATCTTCCTCCCATTGACGAGCAATACGGAAGACCGTTCTTGGGCGCGGGCGATGTATACAGTGTCTTCAAAGGACATGATCGTGATGAAGTCAAAGCAACTCTTGAATTCTTTACTCACGGCGAATCGTTGAAAGTTTGGCTCGCCAACGGCGGAGCGATGTTCCCCGGAAAGGATGCCGATCCTTCTTGGTATGCAAACGCTACAGACGCGAAGATATCGCAAATGATTAATGATGCGACCTCTTTCAGTTTTGACGGTTCGGATCAAATGCCGGCTGCGGTCGGATCCGGAACATTTTGGAAAGGTATGGTTGACTTGGTTACCGGGACAGATATTGACACGGTCGTGAAAAATATCGATAAGGGCTGGGAACAATAATACCGATCCCACTGTAAGAATGAGTGCCTCTGCGAAAGCGGAGGCACCCCTGTTCTTGTTCTTTCTTATTTGGTACCGAACTGAAATTCGGATCATTCTTTTTACCTCCATGGTGTATAGAAAAGGAGGGTTAAATGAATAAAACACGAACTTTCGGGAAAAGCCCGAGCAAAATTGTCCTTTTCTTCAAAATGATTCTGATTTTGGCAGGAATTATTCTGATTTTTACTGCCGGAGTCAGAATCATAACTTTTTTAGACACGAACCATCTTAAAATACCCTCTGCTTTATTTGCAATCGTTTGGGGAGTTAGTACGGTTGTCTTATTTTACACTGGAGTCAACTGGATTGTAGAACATTTTTCGCCGAAATGGACAGCGAGGATTCAACCGTATATATTTGTCGGTCCAGCAGTCCTTATATTAATTTGGGCGTTAACATTGCCGGTGTTNNTTTAAAAGATGCGGATGCAAAAAATTGGGTCGGATTACAGAATTATAAATATGCATTTACCGACGATCAAATGCTGATTGTATTTCGGAATAATTTGCTTTGGCTGATTTTGGGAACTTTTTTCAGCGTATTTTTAGGGTTGCTGATAGCGGTTTTGGCGGATCGGTCCAAGTATGAAAAAGTCTATAAATCCATCATTTTTACTCCCATGGCTATTTCATTTATCGGAGCCGGTGTAATTTGGAAATTCATTTATAACTATAAAGGACAAGGGGTGGAAACAGGGTTGCTAAACGCTCTCGTCATGTCCTTTGGCGGACAACCGCGAGCCTGGCTTCAGATTCCGTTTTGGAATAATATTTTACTGATCGTAATCATGATTTGGCTGGAAACCGGATATTGTATGGTGATCCTTTCCTCTGCTATTAAAGGAATTCCGGAAGAGTTGTTGGAAGCGGCAAGGATAGACGGTGCGTCGGAGACTACTATTTTTTTCAAAATCATCATTCCGGTAATTAAGGGATCACTGATTGCGGTTACCACAACGGTTGCTATTTTCAGTCTGAAGACATTTGATGTCGTCCAATCTATGACAGGGGGCAATTACGGGACCAATGTAATTGCCAACGAATTCTATAATCAACGTTTTTTGTACTATAACATCGGACGTGCGTCAGCCATTGCGATTGTTCTGTTGATTCTGGTCGTTCCGGTTATGATCATGAATCTTCGGCAGTTTAATGAAAGGAAGGTGTTCTGATGGCTCAAAAAGAAAAAAGTTATAAAAGTCAGAAAAGGACATCTTCGTTTGTCGTTAATTTGGTCCTCATCTTAATTTCGGCTGTTTTTGTTGTTCCGATTTTTGGGATCTTGATTACATCTTTTCGACAATCTGAGAGAATTTTCAACAGCGGTTGGTGGACTGTTTTTCCGCATAAAGAATGGGTAGAAATTGGAGAATATAAACTGGATGCCGATGTTGATCTGAACGGTGAAATAAAATTTGTATCGGAAGACGGGCAGGAAATTTCAGGTGATTATTCTTTTTGGAAAAATGGCGTTGTTACGAATAGCGGAGAAAAAATCCAGTACTATGGCGCTAAAAGAAGCAGAACCTTGAAAATTTATGAAAGACGTTGGACCGGATTTGAAACGGATTTAACTTTGGAAAACTATCGCAATGTATTAAGCGGAAAAAAGATCTCCTATAAGGGCGAAGACGGAAAATTACTCACCCGTAACGGATCGGATCTCAGTAATTCTTTTATCAATTCATTAACCGTAACGATACCGGCAACGATCATTCCGATTACCATTGCGATATTTGCAGCCTATGGGTTTGCGTGGCTGAATTTTCCTGGGCGGAAGATTCTTTTTACGATGGTTGTGGCATTGTTGGTGGTACCGCTTCAAATCGCTATTGTGCCAGTATTGCAAGATTTTTCCCGGATTCATTTAAACGGGACTTTTTTGGGGATCTGGTTGGCTCATACGGGATTCGGTTTACCGTTGGCGATTTACCTGTTGTTTAATTACATCAGTGAAATACCAAGGGATATTCTTGAATCGGCATTTATTGACGGGGCAACGAATTTTTCGATCTTTACCAAATTAATTCTGCCATTATCCGTCCCTGCGATCGCTTCATTTGCCATCTTTCAATTCCTTTGGGTTTGGAATGACTACCTGGTTGCTTTGGTGGTCTTAGGCGGCGGAACAAATGAGGTCGTTACTCAAACCTTGGCAAATATGGTCGGCACCAAAGGACAAGATTGGCATTTACTGACAGCTGGAGCATTTATCTCGATGATTATTCCGATGACCGTATTCTTCTCTTTACAAAAATATTTTGTACGTGGGATGATGGCGGGATCGGTAAAGGGATAATAAAAGATTATTGACATCCCCGTATGGAAGATATTTCCTGCGGGGATCGTTTTTTGAAACCGATTGTATTTATTTTGTCTGACTCTTATTTCTTATTAAGGAGTTTTCGTGAATATCAATCCTCTATGGTATAAAAATGCGATATTTTATCAAATTTATCCTCGATCTTTTTATGATTCAAACGGAGACGGATACGGAGATTTTCAAGGAATTATTCAAAAACTGGATTATGTGCGGAATTTGGGGACGGATTGTATTTGGTTAATGCCGACCTATAAATCACCGCTGAAAGATGACGGATATGACATCTCCGATTTTTATGGAGTATTTGAACCGTTTGGGACATTGGACGATTTAAAACAACTCTTTTATGAGATTCACCAAAGAGGAATGAGAGTTATTACCGATTTGGTACTCAACCATTGCTCCGATCAACATCCTTGGTTTCAATCCGCCAGAAAAGATCCGAATTCGAAATATCGCAATTATTTTGTCTGGAGCGATACCGATACAAAATATCAGAGAACCCGAATTATTTTCGTTGATTCACAAAAATCAAACTGGACTTGGGATGAGGAAGCGGGTGCTTATTATTGGCACCGATTTTATCCTTCCCAACCGGATCTAAATTATGACAACCCCGAAGTTCGCGAAGAAATGAAGAATGTGATGCGTTATTGGCTTAATCTGGGCATCGATGGGTTTCGGGCGGATGCCGTACCATACCTTTTTGAGAGAGAAGGAACGATTAATGAAAATTTGCCGGAGACGCACGCCTATCTTAAAGAAATCAGAAAAATGATGGATCTGGAATTTCCGGGAACAATTTTATTATGCGAGGCGAATCAATGGCCGCAGGATGTCCGGGAATACTTCGGAGACGGTGATGAATTTCAATTGGGATTTCATTTTCCTTTAATGCCGAGAATATTTATGTCTATCGGGAAACAGGATGCTTCTTCATTGGTGCAAATTATGCAAGAAACGCCGGAGATTCCGGAAAATTGTCAGTGGAGTACCTTCCTAAGGAATCATGACGAATTGACGCTTGAGATGGTATCCGAAGAAGATCGACAATGGATGTGGGCGTTTTATGCTCCGCAAAAAGAAATGCGCTTGAACTTGGGGATTCGACGAAGATTATATCCACTGTTGGATAACGATCGAAAAAAAATCGGATTGGCATTTTCCTTGATTTTTACTTTACCGGGGTCACCTGTTCTGTATTATGGCGACGAAATCGGGATGGGAGATAATATTAACTTATTTGATCGGAACGGCGTGCGAACACCGATGCAATGGGATGGTACGAAAAACGGCGGATTTTCAACAGCCGACCGCACTTATTTACCTGCAATTACTGATGAGGAATATGGTTATCAAAAAGTAAATGTGAAGCAACAGGAAGATGATCCAGATTCAAACCTGAATTGGTTGAGGAGGTTAATTCGCATTCGAAAAGCTTCCGAAGCGTTGGGAGTAGGAGAATTAGAATGGATTACAACCGGAAGCGAAGTAAAAGTATTGGCATATATTCGACGTTCAGAAAATGATCTTGTGTATGTGATCCATAACATGAGCGACTATCCGATGCATTTTCAACTTGACTTTGAACCCGGGATTTATACCGATTTGATTCAGCCTGATTTTACCATTGTCGGTAATCAGGATACCGAGCTTGATTTGAACCCCAGAATTTTTTATTGGCTACAACGAAAGAAATCAATCGGCTAACAAAAAGTTGTTTATTATAAAAAAACAATCGAATTAACGGTAAAATAAGCAGCATGTTGGCTCATTTAGAAACGATTGATGATGCGCTTGATGCAATATATTCCTTTGTAGATTACAGTATGACACATGCGGAGGAAATTTCCTCCGCAGTTTTTTCTTTGAATCGAATTACAGAGCTTTTGAACCGATTGTATAACCCGCAAGAAGCATATCGATGCATTCATGTTGCTGGAACAAAAGGCAAGGGCTCGGTTTGCACGATGATTTATGAAGGGTTACGAGCATCGGGATATAAAACCGGACTTTACACTTCTCCGCACTTGATTCACTTTAATGAACGGATTCAAGTAGATGGGAAGATGATATCAGACGCAGAATTGATTCAATTGACAGAGAAAGTTATTGAGAAAATCGATCCAGCCAACCCGCCCAGTTCGTTCGATATGATGACAGCGATAGCTTTTGAATACTTTCGTGAACAGAAAGTGGAATATGCCGTTGTCGAAACCGGATTAGGTGGAAGATTGGATTCAACGAATGTTGTCCATCCGGTTTTGACGGTAATTACCTCAATTTCGATGGATCATATGAATTTTCTCGGCGACACTATCGAGAAAATAGCCACCGAAAAAGGCGGCATTATTAAACGGAATGTTCCTTTGATCGCAGCCGCTCAAGATCCAAAAGCTATGGAAGTGATTCGGAAAATAGCCGAAGAAAGAAATGCCGAGTGGATTGATGTGGATAAAAATTATGGCTTTGTTCCAGTAAAGGATTCCGTGGACGGACAGAGACTGATGATCTGGGAACGTAAGGAACAAAATGCATTGAAAAATTGGCTGGAAAATAGACAAGAGAGTATATGGAAACCTTGGGAAGTTGATATTCCGCTTGCGGGATATCATCAATCCATCAATGCCGTGATCGCTTTTACAGCGTTAATGAAAATCAGATCTTTTGCGGATAAAATAAATGATAAAAGTATCAGCGATGGATTAGCGAAGATTTTTTGGCCATGCAGGTTTGAGAAGGTATCGATTGATCCGCCGGTTATTTTAGACGGCGCGCATAATCCGGATTCGATTGAAAAACTTGTCATGACATTGAATCGTTTTTATGGGACAAAGAGGATAACCTGTGTTTTTGGTTGTTCCGAAGATAAAGATTTAAGCGGAATGATCAGAATACTTGCGCCGTTTGTCAGTGATTTTATCGTTACTCGGTCAACTCATCCAAGATCAATGGCAACAAAACAAATTTATGATGAAGTGCTTTCAAACGGCAGGCCGGCTGTTATTCGGGAATCATTGGAACTCGCTTTACGAGATATAGAAAGCGGTGATAAAAATAATGTTTATATTGTTACAGGCAGCCTTTTTGTTACGGCGGGGATTCGTGAACTTTTGATGAAGCGTAATCCCGATATGAAGTATTTTGAAAAGAAAAAATAACATTTGGAGTTTAAATGAGTTCAAGCAATTGGTTAGAAGATAAAGATCTTGTCAATGATTTTACGACGAATATCAATCAAAGAACGGAGGAACTGTTTCGAATTCCGGATATGGAATTGGATTCGGATGGTTGTTTTGTCGCGCCGGTTGTCGTTTTAAGAGAAAATGTGATTTTTCCAAAAATGATAACGCCGGTATTCGTCGGCCAACAAAAAAATCTTGAATCCTTACGATATGGTTTGGAAAATGAACAAACCGTGATTACATTAATTCCAAAGGATCCGGAAAAGGAATTTCCGGTCAAGAAATCCGATTTTTATCCGGTCGGACTGGAGATTGCGGTTGGACGTCTAGTCAATTTACCTGAAGAACATTTCAGTACGTTAGTTCAAGGCAGACGGCGGGTCATACTGATGGATATTGTCCGGCGATCGCCAGTCCTTATGGCACGGGTTTATGTATCGGAAGCAGAAGCAAAGAAATCCAGACATCTGGAGGCGTTGATCCGGACGACTCGGAACCTTTTTGAAAAATGTGTCCAATTGGATCGCAAATTGCCGGATGAAGCGGTCGCTTATGCTTCCACAATTACTGATCCGTCATGGTTGGCTGATATGATCGCAACCACCATTTCTTTTGAGAACGAACAAAGACAGGAAATTCTTTTTGAATTGGATCCGGAAAAGCGACTTGAAATATTAAACAGCTTTCTGGCACAAGAACTGGATGTATTGGAACTCGGAAACCAAATCAGTACAACAGTTCAGAATGAAGTGGATAAAAATCAACGTGAGTTTTATCTGCGGGAACAAATGAGAGCAATTCAAAAAGAATTAAATGAAGATGATGTGTTCAGCCGTGACTTAAATGAACTGAAAGAGAAGATTGATCAAAAACAATTCAGTGACGAGGCACGTGAAGTCGCCCTAAAAGAATTTGAAAGATTGACACAACTTCCGGCAATGTCCCCTGAGGTCAATGTATCTAGAAGTTATATTGACTGGCTTTTAGATTTACCATGGGTGGAACAGACGGAAGATAATCTGGATGTGAAACATGCTTCGGAAATTTTAAACAAGAATCATTACGGTTTAGAAAAAGCGAAAGATCGGATATTGGAATATATTGCGGTACGTTCCTTAAAGCCTAAGAAAGAGAAACAACCGATTTTATGCTTTGTCGGCCCTCCCGGAACGGGGAAGACATCAATCGGCCGATCTATTGCAGAGGCGTTAGGAAAAAAGTTTGTCAGAATTTCTCTCGGTGGAGTAAGAGATGAAGCTGAAATAAGGGGACATCGAAGGACATATATCGGTGCTCTTCCCGGCAGAATTTTACAAACCATGAAAAAAGCGGGAACGATCAATCCGTTGTTTATGTTGGATGAGATTGACAAACTCGGCAATGATTATCGCGGAGATCCGTCTGCCGCATTGCTTGAAGTTCTCGATCCTGAGCAAAACAATCGGTTCTCGGACCATTATTTGGAAGTGGATTATGACCTCTCGAAAGTAATGTTTATTACGACTGCAAATTCGATTGAAATGATTCCGGATGCGTTGTTGGATCGGATGGAGCTGATTGAATTCCCCGGGTATATTGAAGAAGAAAAATTAATCATTGCCAAAGATTATTTAATTAACCGTCAGACGGAAGAAAATGGATTGGAGTCTCAGGATATCAGTTTCACAGATGATGCCATTAAGAGAATCATTCGGGAATATACCTATGAGGCAGGTGTCAGAAACCTCGAACGGGAAATAGGCAAAATATGCCGGAAAATAGCTAGATTAAAGGCTGAAGGAAAAAAATACGAGCGAGAAATATCGGCTGAATCCGTTGGAAAATATATGGGACCTCCCTACTTTTTCCAATCCGAAAAGGAAAAGGAAGATGAGGTCGGAGTCGCGACCGGAATGGCGTGGACACCGAACGGTGGCGATATTACAACGATTGAAGTATTAGTTTTTGACGGAAAAGGGAATTTGCAAGTTACGGGACAAATCGGTGATGTGATGCAGGAATCAGCACAAGCTGCTTTGTCATTTGTGAAATCGCGGGCAAAACAATTTAACATTCCCAAAGAATATTTTGAGAAAATGGATGTGCATATCCATATTCCGGAAGGAGCGGTTCCGAAAGACGGTCCGAGTGCGGGAGTGACTTTAGCTATCGCTTTGATTTCCGCCATTACCAATACGCCCGTAAAAAAAGATATTGCGATGACCGGTGAAGTAACACTTCGCGGGAATGTTTTGCCGGTTGGCGGCATAAAAGAAAAGGTGTTAGCCGCTCACCGATTAGGAATCAAAACGATTATTATTCCCGAAAAAAACGAGAAGGATCTCGAGGAACTTCCTCAACAGATCAAAGAAGAATTGACAATTACTTCGGTCAACCACATGGATCAAATTATTCCCTTGGCTTTTGGGAATATTCAACCTAAAAGGAAGACAGAAGTGAGAGCCAAGAAAGATAAAAAGGACGAATCCTAAGTCTAAGTATTATTTGTTTTTTCGATTGACCACCAGAAACAAAAACACCCGANNTCGGGTGTTTTTGTTTCTGGTGATATGAAAAGATTATAAATCAGATAACGTCGGCTCTACCGGAACAAAGTCAACCCAATCCGATCCGGTTTCTATTTTCAAACTGCTTTTCGCATTTTCTAACCAATTTTTATAAGCTCTGTCGATAGCATTCGATCGATCGGTGCTGGTTAACGGTCTCACTTCGTGACCGATCACTTGAATAACGTGGTATCCATATTGTGTCTTAACCGGTTCCTTGCTATATGTGCCAACTTCTTGTTCGAAAGCAGCCTTTTCAAAATCCGGATCCATGACACCTTTCATAAACCAGCCCAAATCTCCACCCTTGGTATTATTCGAAGTGTCTATAGAGACTTCCGCCGCCAATGCATTCCAATCTTCGCCGTTATTCAACCGCTCGATAACTTTTTTGGCTTCATCTTCCGTGGAAACTAAGATATGTCTTGCCCAAACCATCTCCGCTTCGGGCTCAATATCTTTTGCGAGCATATCTCTTACTTTTTGTTCGAGAAGCTGATAGTAAACCTGCTTTCGGAAAAATTCCTTGGAATAATAGGGGTTATCTTCAAACTGCCTATTGAAATTATTTTGGAACATCTCTTCTGTATACGTGGTTGGGGATAAGCTTGGGGTTGGACTCAAAACGGGAGTCGGGCTTTCACTGCTGACCTCTGTTTGAGTTGCGGTAGGGCTTAAAGTCGGAGTAACCGTCACAATCGGTGTGTTCGCCTCGGGACCGCTTTCTTTCAAGGAAGTAAGGTCGGATATTTCAGTTGTCGGAGTCGGGGTTTCCGTGTAATTTAATAGCTTCAGTTGCTCTTCGGATACGGTTGGTGTATTCGCAAAGGGTGTTTCGGAAGGTCTTGGAGTGGGAGTTCCGTTGGGATAATAACTCCACATGGACTGAATCTCATTGTCCACTTCGGCATCACTTACGGTAATTCCGGCTGCTTTTGCCCCGTATTCCAAGATTAATTGATTAACCATCGTATTATAAACTTGTTGGCCAAGAATACCTGCATATGGTTCGGATAGCTGTGTCTCAAATTGAGATTTTGTCTCTTCATCCATTTGCATCCCAAAAGATTGGTAAAGTTGAGCCATGTAATTATAATTGCTGATCAAATTCACTCTTTGATAACGGACAGCTTCTTGAAATTCCTTTACGGTTATTTTTTTGTCTTGAACTTTTGCGATCGTCTTATTCGGTAGATATTGATATTCATAAAATGCACCGAAAACCAATACCAAAATGACAATGGCAAAGACGGTAATTCCGCCTATTTTTAACCATTTCATTTGCTTCATTTCTTTTTCGTGTCGCGATTTTCTTTCTTTGTTCAAGAGCAAAGGATGCGTATTTTCTTTTTTCTCTTCTTGATTCGGCATAATTTATTAACTCCTTAGCAAAATAGGGCACAGAGAACTTCCCTATGCCCTATTCTTTCTTTGGCGAATGAATCCTTAACGAACAACGTCTTGGTAAGGTTCGGAAGTGTAAGGCAGCAATGCGATATAACGTGCTCTCTTTACCGCAGCAGCGATTTGTCGTTGATGCTTTGCACAGGTTCCTGTTTGACGGCGAGGACGAATTTTACCTTCTTCGGTTATATAGCGCCGCAGCAGATCCGCATTTTTATAATCTATTTTGGTATTTTTTTCTGAGCAAAACTGACAGAATTTTGGTCTGGCAATAAACCTTCGATTTCCTCTGTGCTCCATTTGCTCCGTATTTATTTCTTCACTCATAATTACTCCTACAACCGGTCGAGATTACCGGTAAAGATAAAAAATTTATTCTTCGACTAATGTGATCATCGATCGAAGAACCGATTCAACAAATCGCAAATTATTTGAAATTTCTTTCATTGCTGAAGGTTCAATATTCGCGGTTATCAGAACATAATGTCCTTCACGCTGTTTCTGAATACGATAAGCGAGGCGGCGTTTTCCCCAGTCATCCACTTTTTCTATTTCACCGCCGCTGTCTTTTATCCAGCCACTGACTTTTTCGACAATTCCGTTTATGGATTCTTCATCGAGATCAGGATTGGCAATGATTACGATTTCGTATTTTCGCATTGCTAATTCCTCCTTTCCTTGGGATTGTTACCGATATCGATAATCGGTAATGGAAAGATTGCCTTTCGGCAAATCAAACGCCCAAATTGTAACATATTTTTACAAAATAGTGACTGCCTTGCTCGATTTGTGAATCAAAATGATGAGTCAATAAAACGAAATTTAAAAAAATTGTATGAGAATCTTTGGAAGGAAAATTATTACTCCGATCATAACACTTGTAATCGCAGATATTAATACAGCTCCGGCTGCGATGTCTTTGCTTTGTTTTGCAAGAGGATGTTTTTCCAAAGTGTATAAATCTACCGCCCGTTCGATTGCCGTATTAATCAATTCTGTCGACCAAACCATTCCGATGACAATGAAAATCAGGCACCATTCAGTCAAAGAAATCTTTAGAATAACGCTTAATAAAACAGCTAAAATTGTAAAAAAGAGATGAATTTTAAAATTAATCTCATCGACGAAACCATGAATAATTCCGTTAAATGCATTTCGAAAAGAAACATTCCTATTTCGAATAAACTTAGAACTCAAAATCATCTCCCGGTTTTCTTCCAAGGTGAATATTAAACTTATTCAGATAATCTGTCTGCTTTTCCCACATAAGATCTTTATTCGCAGGTGTATCATGGTCAAATCCGATTAAATGAAGCAACCCATGGATCAATAATAATTCGACTTCATTTTCAAGAGAATGACCGGATATTTCAGCCTGTTCGGAAGCTCTCTCGATACAAATCAAAATATCCCCCAAATAAGGTATGTTCGTCTCGGGATCGATCTCTCCTTCCGATTGAAAGGTTAAAACATCGGTAATTTCGTCAACGCCCCGATATTGTTTATTTAATTTTTTGATTTCGGACGGTTTTACAAAAGATAGCGTGCATTGGACAGGTTGTTCCAGAAAGTCCGATAAAACAGATTCGGCAATTTGATCTAATTGGAATGAATCAATCGCTAAATCAGCCTTTTTTGTTCGATTTTCAATAAACATGATGACTATTTATCCCTTTGAATATTTGCCTCTGCGGATTCAAATTCTGCAGTCTTCCCGGTTCTGTTCTCGCGGTTATTTTTCACAACGGATGCGGTTTTATTCTTTGATTCCTTTTTTTGTTCGGGGTATTTTACTCTGGGATGATATGAATTGCGTAAAACTCTGACAAAAGACTCGCGAATCTTCTTTAGGTCTCGCAGTGTTAAAGGTGCGTCATCCAGTTGACCGCTTGAACTATAGTAATCGAAAACACTTTTTACGAGTGCTTCTATTTCTTCATCATTCTTGGGTCTGTCTCCGCGAGCCCTTGCCTCACAAGAATCCGCGAGCATAACCAGAGCGGTTTCTTTCGTTTGCGNNGGGATAAGTAAAGTCATTTATGTCGATTGCTTCTTCCCCCTCCTGATTTACCGCTTCGGTGTATTGATATCTCGCGACATTCGTCCCGTGATGTTCGCGGACAAAATCTTTAATGACTTCGGGTAATCGATATTTTTCGACCAACATCACTCCGTCATTGACATGTTGGATGATGGATGCCGCGCTTTCTTTCGGTGAAATATCTTCATGTAAGTTGATCGATCCGTTTACTTGATTTTCAATGAAAAAAGACGGATTTAATGCTTTCCCCGCATCATGATACATCGATCCAGCACGTACAAGGAGAGGATCGGCATCAATCTCTTTTGCGGCTTGCTCAGAAAGATTTGCGACCATTAATGAATGTTGATATGTTCCAGGAGCGGTATTTAAAATGTATTGCAGCAACGGGGAATCCGGACGAATCAGCTCTAAAAGTTCAAGTGATGAAGCAACCCCGATAAATTTTGAGAAGGAATATTGAAAAATAAGCGTAAAACCGGTGGACAACAAACCGCTGCCTACCGATGCAGCTGCCAGAGTGACAACCCCGATCATATCCATCGGAGACTCGGCAACCTGAAAAGCGATGATAATTGGGATTCCGATCGAGCCGGCAGCTAAACCCGCAAGCAGAAAATCCGTTACTTGTCGTGCTTTTCGAAGGACTAAAATACCGGTCAAAGATGAAATGATATAAAAAGAAGCATATCCAAGCGCGTTGGGGAAGTCATAGGGTACAAGCAATCCGATAATAATGGACATCACAATTCCGAAGGCTTGTCCGCTTAAACAAGAAATTGTAAGCCCTAATGTTTGAATCGGAAAAATGAACGGCAGAATTGTCCGATTGGGTATGAGTAACCTGGCAGCAAAAAGAAATGTTAAATAGAGACTCGCAATTAAGATGCACTCGCGTAGGTTTAATTGATGATGACGATGATCGATCAGGAAAAAATAGAGAGCAAAGACGGTTAAACCGAGAACAAGCAGCCCGGACGAAAGAATCTTTCGATTATCATTTTTAGAGTGCACCAGCCCCATTTTATCTAATGCTTCATAGATTAATTCGGTAATTATCTGACCTCTGGATACAACCGTCTGATTTGCAATAAAAGTCCTTTCCCGCGGTTCGACGGCATCCCTTGCTTCCTGTCGTTTTTTCTCGGTTAATTCCGCACTGTAAAGGCTGTTTGGTACCACAAATCGCCGAGTAATACTGTTAATTAAATCGGCGGTTTTAGGGTTGATCGAATAGCTGATCATTGTCGGGATGTTTTCAATTACCGAATTGACTTGATCATCACGAATGGAATTCTGCATGACCTGCTCTAAAATCCGTTGGCATTCAGATTGTACCAATTTCCATTCGGAGTCATCCAATTCCAGGATCTGCTTAATTGTCGGTTCATCCAGACGAACGAATATCAGTTTCTGGATATCCTCAATTTTTTGAGCTTCGGTAGCGTATTGATCGCTGCGGATTGCAGATATGAATTGCAGCGATAAACGGAGATATTGAACCTGATTCCTAGAAATCGTCGGGTCGGCAGGAAGATAGATTTTATCCACCATATTTTGAGCATCATTTCTCGCTTGTTCGGTGAGAATTTGGCTCTCAAAAGTAATGGTCCGCGGTGCGACGATATCCTGATTGACGACATCTCCGACACTCAGACTGTAACTTGTTTTTCTGACAGAAATCTGAAAAGTGAGGAGCGCGAAGGTGATTAAAACGGTAATACAAAAGATCACTCCTCTTAAGTAGGCAGTGTCTTTTGAAAACCTGCTTTCTGCTCCTCCGTTTTCCGTCATAGTTTTGCTAAATAGTCCTTTACTGCCTTACTGACTTTCTCATTAGAGCATAGCCCTTTCACTTTTGGCAACAAGGTTTTCATAACTTTTCCCATATCCGAAGGTCCCGTTGCCTGAACTTCTTGAACGGTTTCACTTATAAGCCGAGAAAGTTCTTCGTCATTCAGTTGTTTGGGTAAGAATTCTTCCAACAAACTGATTTCTGCTTTTTTCTCATTAACGGTTTCATCCCGTCCCGCTTTCATTGCATCGTCAATCATTTCGTTGCGAATTTTTATTTCTTTCTGAATAATCGTTTGGACACTCTCTTCATCCAGTTCTTTATTCTTTGTTTTTTCCTCAAATCTGATTGATGAAAGTGCCATTCGATACACTCTTTTTTTATCTTCATTCTGCTCGCGCATGGCATCTTTTAACTTATTTTCAAGATCATTTTTGATTCCCATTTTTATCCTCCCGATTCTACGGTCACCTGATCATAAAATTCTTCGATCGTTTTTTCTCCGAAGCCGCTGATATTTAATAAATCCGAAACACTCGAGAAAGGTTGAATATTTGTTCGATATTCGATGATATCTTTTGCTTTTTTTTCTCCGATTCCGGGAAGCAGCATTAATTCATCCAAACTTGCGGTATTGAGATTAATTCTTTTTTGATTATTGATTGTAGCGATCGGTGTCGTTGATGCTTGAACGAAGCTGATCGTCGGAATGATGATCCGATCGGTGTCATGTATCTTTTCGGTCAGGTTACTGTTTTGCGCATCGGCATTTTCCGAAAATCCACCCGCAAGATTTACGGCATCGATAACCCGTATAATTGATTCCGATGAGTAAATCCCCGGATTTTTAACCGCACCTAATACTTCAAATTGAATCGTACCGGGAGTCGATTCCGCCTGTAATAAAATTGGCTTTCCTTTTTGTTGATCTGCAAATAAAATAATCAGTGCACTAAAAAGGAAACCGATCAAAATTCCTGAGACGAGAATTTGCCATTTGTTCACATAACTACCCGTTCAATTTTAAAGGATTGTCTTTTCCGATCCTATTGTTTCATATTCTGTCGCTTTAATAGGCTTGTTTACCTCAATCGGCATGGTTCCGTTTTCATAAGCCAACATTGTCAAGAAAGAACTGATCGCACATTCAAGCATCGAATCGTCAGGGTCAGCTGTTGTAATTTTTTGAACCATTAAATTCGGATAAATCAGGATTTTAACAAGCGGATTATTTAAATGTCTTGCACTCCAGCGAATATATTCATAAGCAATTCCGCTGATTACCGGAATCAACAACACCCGACTGATTAATCGGCTTGTCAATGTCTTGGTAAACGGTCCGATTAAAATGAACAGAATGATGGAAATCAACACTACCGTAACCATAAAAGCGGTTCCGCAGCGNNCAGCGCGGGTGCAATCTGGATTGAGTCCTCACATTTTCAAGTGTCACATCAAGGCCGTTATCAAAGCAGTTGATTGTTTTATGCTCGGCGCCATGATATCTGAACACCCGTTTAATTTCTTCCATCCGAGAAACTATCACCATATATCCCAATACAATGGCAAGGCGCAAAAAACCTTCAATAATATTTCCGCCCAGTTGCGTGAGATTGGTCATTGA
>DCTP01000057.1:0-47363 GCA_002329625.1 Leptolinea sp. UBA1437 | reverse complement strand
AAGAATAAAAGAACAGCAATCACGATGGAAATAATCATAGTTATGACCATTTCAGGTCCTTCAATCTTCTCATCTTCGCCGGTTTGTATGTTGGCTGATATAGTAAGGAACCGTAGGCCTAAACCCAGAGAATCCCATAAACTGATAAGTCCTCTCAGTCCCGGGATATTTCGAATTCTGCTTTTATAGATTCCTCCCAACTCTTCATGCACAACTTCGATATGTCCATCGGGAGCACGCATTGAAGCTACTACATGGTTNNGCTCCTCTCATCAAGACACCTTCAATAAGCGCTTGTCCTCCATAAGACGGTAACCTTTGTTCTGTCATTTTTTTCTCCATATCAGTATGGATTATATACTAAAATGTCGGAAATATTTATTATTTGACGTTTAATTTGCATTAGAAAGTTGATGCGTCCGATTAATAATTTGTCAGATATTAATAGAATAAGTCGATTGTATTTATTTCGATGCATAACAGTAACCACTGAACAACAAACGGAAATTTGTGTGGAAGAATCAACCTTCTCATCAGAGTAATTAAAAAAATATTTATCGGAACATATTAAGCTATGGAAGATGATTTTCGAGAATTCGATCCGGAGAAAAATCTTTCAATTTTATNNGGAATAGCAGCTTTTGGGATACATCCCACTAATTCTGAGTGATCTATTGTGATTCCTTTTTGATAGGCTGATTTTTCTACCGCTTCATAAACTGTGTCTATGGGGGTAATGCGGTAATCTGTCAGATTCATAGACACTTGAGCCAGATTGTTGACGAGCATTCCCAATGCTTGAACCTTTGGTAATCCGCCGGATGATTCTCGAATTTCTCGAGCAATTTTTTTTGCCACTCCGACATCTGAAGTGCTTAAATATATGTTGAAAGCAATCAAGAAAAAACGAGCGCCCACCACACAGGCTCCTGCGGGTCCAAGATAAGCGGGTCCGAAATCCGGTTGATAATCCGGTGTCGTACCGACCAATTCCCGTAATTTTTCGAAGCCTCCTCGCCGTAAGTTTGAAAGTTTTCGGTGAAAAGGGATTATCGCAGCCTCACCATAAAGAAAGACCGGTATCTGCAGTTCCTCACCAATTCTCTTTCCTGCGGAACGAGCAAGAGATATGGCATCTTCCATTGAAGCATTCCTGAGTGGAATAAAAGGAACAACATCTGCCGCACCGATCCTCGGATGAGCTCCCTGATGTTTATTTAAATCGATAAGCTCAACGGCTTTTTTTACACTTTGAAATGCCGATTCCCGAAGCGCATCCTCCTCACCGATTATTGTAAAAACCGAACGGTTATGATCTTTATCCGAATGGATATTGATTAATTCGGATCCGTTTATTGACTTGACCGCATCATGGATGGCTTGAATCGTTTCCTGATTTCTACCTTCTGAAAAATTGGGGACACATTCAAATATTTTTTGCATATATATTTCGTTCCATTAAAAATATCTATTTTATTTGAATTCAGTATAACTTAATTGCGTTTTTGAACTAAATACAAAACAAGGAGATCTCAGAATCTCTTCATGGATTTGAACGAATGCTTTTTATGAAATTCCGATCGGTTCGTTTATAAAATCTATATCATATTGATACTAATAGTATTGCGTTGCATTTTATTGTTATTTATGTTATAAAAATAAGGAAATTTTTAATTTTGTTTTAATCGTGATTTAGACCTTATTGTTCATTCGGCTGATTGTTTGCTTGAACATGGAAATTTTTATCCGATTCCCGTATTATCGGATAACAAAGTTTTTGAGGTCGCATATTTCGAAAGAATAAAAAATTGATTATGTGGAACGGAATTTGATGAGTTCACTTTACGACTCAACGGTTGTCGTTCAATTCTATTTTTGAAAATAAAGTTGGGAAGAATGAAACTTTTTAGAGTATTAAAAGACGTTTTTATATCATCATTACCTTTAGCTGCGATTATTATTATTGTCTGTGTCTTTATTTCTCCTCTTGATAATCAATATGATTATATTAAATTACTTATCGGTTACATCTCTGTTGTTTTCGGACAGGTCTTTTTTCTGGTTGGAATCGATATCAGCATTCTTCCGATCGGCAAATTAGTCGGTCAGTCACTGATTAAGCTGAAAAAAGCATCTTATATCATTTTTTTCGGATTTTTATTCGGTCTCCTTACGACCGTTGCGGAACCGGCGTTATCGGTTTTAGCTAGACAAGCACACATGATATTTGAAGTGGTACATGAAACTACTTTTTTATGGATCATGGGATCGGGAATCGGCATTTTTGTTGGTTTTGCTTTATTCCGAATTCTCCATGATCTTGATATTAAAGTTGTTTTTGCGATCCTATATCTGTTTATTTTTATCATGGCGATTTTTGTCCCGGATGAATTTGTCGGTTTGGCATTTGATGGAAGCGGAGCGACTACGGGTGATGTTTCCGTCCCATTCATTTTATCTCTCGGTATGGGTGTGTCAGCGACTATGTCCAGACGCAAGACGAATGATGACATTTTCGGAATTATCGGTTTAGCATCCGTAGGGCCGATCCTGACGCTGTTCTTATATGGTATTTTTATAAAAATGAAATTTGGCGGCGATATTCCGGCTTCGGGAATTTATAATCCGGGGGCTGCGGAAGGATACAAACAAATTATCATATCGAATCTCGGAAGCGTCGCTTTAGCGCTTTTCCCGATTATTGTTATTTTTCTTCCGTTTCAATTTTTTTGGATCAAACTTCCGAAGAGTGAATTAATCAAAATGTTACTCGGAACGATTCCGGTTTATATCGGACTTTTAATTTTTCTTTCGGGAATTGATTTCGGTTTTGCCTTTGCGGGAAAATATATCGGTGAAGTTTTCTTGGATCCGAATCGTCCCGAATGGTTTCGTTTGATTTTACTGGCGGTCGGGTTTATTCTCGGGGTATCTATCACACTCTCGGAACCGGCTGTTACTGTTTTAGGTGAACAACTTGAAGAAATAACCAACGGCCATATTAAAAAGAATACAATTCGGATGACATTGGCGATTGGAATCGGTTTTGCATCGGTTATTTCAATTTTGAAGATTCTGATGCAAGCGGATATATTATGGTTTTTAGCCCCTCTTTATCTTGTAGCTTTGATATTGATGAAATTTACTTCGCCTTTATTTGTGGGACTGGCTTTTGATTCCGGCGGAGTTTCGGGCGGTGCATTGACTTCGGCATTTTTAACTCCTCTTACTTTGGGGGTAGCTCAAGCTGTCGCAAATGCGGAAGGATTGGGAGCTCAGTCGGTTTTGATAAATGGTTTTGGGATAATCGCTTTTATTTCGGTGACACCTCTTATCACAGTTCAGATTCTTGGTATCATTTATAACCTGCGCTTGAAAAAGGCACAGAAAATTACGGCGAAAGAAGAACTGGAAAGCCTTGATGATCTTATATACCCAAAAGAAAGTTTATCAATTGAATTGACAAAAACAAAATAAAGGGTTTAATCAAATAGCCTGAATAAGTATTAAAGGAATTAAGAATGGATAATAAGACGTCTGGGAAAATATTATTTCTGACTGTGATTGCGGGAAGAAAACAAAAAGACTCCTTGTTGACAGCTCTTTTAGAAGCCGGCGTACAATCGACAAATATATTGTACGGAAAAGGTTCTGTATCTGAAAGTACCTTAAAAAACATATTTGGTTTTATTCCGGAAGAAAATAAGGTAATTATTATATGTTTGGTTTCCGATAAAAAAGCTGAATCGGTTCTGAATCTTCTCATTGAGAAATTTCATTTTAATTTACCTAACACAGGGATCGGTTTCACAATTCCGATTGAAAAAATATTATTTTAGTGAAAAATAAGATCAATAGGGTGGCGCAAATCGGATTTGATAGAAATCATCAAAAGGAATGGGTCAAATGGAACAAAAAAGTAATATTAAAGCTCTGATTATTATTGTCAATGCAGGTTTTTCAAATGAAGCTATAAAAATTGCGAGAGAATCCGGAGCTACCGGCGCTACGATATTGAATGCCAGAGGCGAAAGTCTGCGTCATGAAGTTTTTATGGGAATTTCTGTCGATTCCGAGAAGGAAATTATTCTTTGTTTGGTAGAAGAAATAGTTGCAGACAAAATCATGTCGACCATTCAAGAAAAAGCAGGTTTAAAGACTCCCGCCCATGGTATTTGTTATACGATGGGAGTGGAAAAAATCATCGGGATAAATTCCTTTTCATCTCAAGCGAATTAATGAAATGGCAAAACCATAAATTTTATGATGCTGTTTTCGTGTTATACAGCAGAATACTGAATGTTGTAAAAACCAAATGACGATTTGGTATAATCGAAATGTTATACTGTGTGACGGATATCGATTACTTTCTGACGATTATATAGCGGAAGAAATAAAAAAAAGTAATCGAATTTGGGAATAGAAACGATATTGGATCTCTTGGAGCAATAATTTGGCATTCAATCCATTAAATTGGTTAATGGGGCTGCTATCCCTTGATATTGGGATTGATCTGGGTACAGCCAACACCCTGGTAAATGTGCGCGGCAAGGGTATAGTCATCAATGAACCCTCCTGGGTCACCATTGATAAACGGANNTCTCATTAGATATCGGAATTGATTTGGGGACGGCAAATACACTTGTTTACGTTCGCGGTAAAGGTATTGTGATTAATGAGCCATCCTGGGTTGCCGTAGAAAAGAGGACAAGACGTCCGGTTGCTATCGGAGCACAAGCAAAAGAAATGGTTGGTCGCACGCCTGCAAATTTAATGGTAGTGCGTCCGATGCGTGACGGTGTCATTTCCGAATTCGAAATAACTCAGGCGATGCTCAGCTATTTTATTGGAAAAGCCCATCAACAGACGATTGCACCTTTCCCTCGTCCCAGAGTGGTGATTGGAATCCCTTGCGGAGCGACCGATGTCGAACGCCGTGCTGTTTATGATGCGGCAATGGCTGCCGGGGCTCGAGAAATATATCTTATTGAAGAACCGAAAGCCACGGCGATCGGGATCGGATTACCGATCAATGAAATACGCGGGACGATGGTCGTGGATATCGGCGGAGGTACGACGGAAGTAGCGATTCTTTCAATGAATGAGATCGTTGTCTCACGATCCCTGCGTGTTGCCGGTGATGAAATTGACCAAGATATTTTAAACTATATCAGGAATCGATATAATCTTTATATCGGCGAAAGAATGGCTGAACAAACAAAGATTTCGATCGCATCCGCATATCCGCTTCCGGTAGAGCGGACGATGGTGATTCGCGGCAGGAATTTGGTAACCGGTCTTCCGGAAGCTATCGAAGTATCCAGCGTTGAAATTCGGGAAGCGATTTCCGGTTCAATCCAGGTAATTGTGGATACCGTAAAAGATGCCATCGATGAAGCGCCTCCCGAGTTGGTCGCAGATTTAATCGAAACGGGGATTTGTTTGTCAGGTGGAGGATCTCAGATTTTGGGAATGGCAGACCGGTTAAACGATGAATTAAATATTCGCGTCTGGGTGGCGGAAGATCCGATGACCTGTGTTGCCCGCGGAGCCGGAATGGTTCTTGAAAATTCATCAACAATCGAACAATTTGCCGCAAGCTTAGATCGATTTACCCCCAAGAAATAATTTATTTGAGACTTAATTATTTTTCAAATTTTCTTTATCCCTTAATGTTCTTTCTGATCTGTACCTGTTCCCGAATTGTTATAATAATTCAAAGATATGAATAATGTTAAAAAGAACTGGCAGAAGATCGTAGCGATCTTAATTATTTCGGGAGTCATATTTTTGGCTTTAAGCGGTTTCTTGACCCAATCTTTGAGTGGGTTAATTGATCCGATTATTCAAGTTCAAAAATGGACCGCCGAAAGGATTCAGACGGTTTATGAGTTCTTTACAATACCGAGAGATGTTACTCAACTCCGGGCTGAAAATCAAGCCTTACAGGAACAAGTATCTCTTTTACAAACGGAAATCATTCAATTACAACAAGACTTGAAAGAAGCGGATATTCTGTATTCTCTGTTAGGATTCGCGCGCGGAAGACCGGAAGAGACATATATTGCGGCTGCCGTAATCGGTGTCGATCCAAGTCCTTTTTTGCAATATATCCTAATTGATAAAGGCTCCGATGACGGGATTGCTTATAACATGCCGGTTGTTACAGAGAAAGGATTGGTTGGAAGAATTAGCGCCGTCACCGCGTCCGCCGCCAGAGTTCAATTAATCACCGATGCCGGTTCGTTAGTGAACGCCCATGTTGTCGAGGCGGATGCGGATGGAGTCGTCAGAGGTTCGGTGACTGCCGACCTTACAATTGAAATGGTATCTCCCGAGGCGGAATTGCAAGCCGGACAAATTGTACAAACTTCGGGATTGGGGGGAAATTTTCCTGCTGAAGTGGTGATCGGGCAGATATTAAATGTGAATAAGCTGGAAAATGAACTATTTCAATCGGCATCCATTCAACCGGCAGAGGATTTTAGTAATCTTCAGGCAGTTTTGGTGGTGGCGAATTTCCGCCCTTCGAATGTGGAACCTTTGGAATAGAGATAGTTGTCGATTCAATGAAAGAAATTATTTCCTCATTTGTTATCCTGATCTTAGGTGGAATCCTACAAGGATCCTTGTTCAGTCGAATACATATTTTGAACGGTACCGGTGATGTGATCATGGTAATGTTGATTGTTTGGTCACTCAATCCGTATACCCGTTATTCATGGATTTGGCTTCTTTTAGGAGCTTTGATAATGACTTATTTGTCAGCTTTACCTTTATATGGATATTTTTTCATTTATGGAATTATTTGGCTGTTTATAAGGTTTCTGAAAAGTCGCTTTTGGCAAATGCCTATCATATTAATGATATTTGTGACAATAACAGGTTCGATTATTTCAGCTGTCATTTCTTATTTTGTATTGTATATCAACGATATTTCACCGAATTTGAAAACCACCGTAACTCAAATTGCGGTGCCGTCACTGGTATTAAATCTAATCTATTGTTTCCCAATTTATGGACTGCTGAATGATTTTGCGAATTCTGTTTGTTATAAGGAAGAATCTTCATAATGAATGAATTTAATCGAGAAAAACTGGATTTTAAAAACCGAAGATTTGTAGCATTTTATGTGGTGATGGGTGCTATTATCCTCTTTTTTATTTATAGATTGGTTGTCATTCAACTGGTAGAAGGAGACTATTATCTTAGTTTAGCCGATGAAAATCGAATATCGATTGTAAAGGAACAAACTACCCGCGGAATTATTTATGACCGTAACGGAGTAGTCCTGGCCAGGAATGTACCTACGTATGACATTGTTATTACACCGGCAAATCTTCCGACTGATGAAGGAGATATCCAAGCCATTTATCGAAAGCTATCCGAAATACTCGATATTCCTGTAAATAACGGTGTAATCAATGAAGAGACTGTGCGGCTTTACAGTGAATGCGGGACGGATTTCGGAATATCTCAAATTATTTATATTGCTAACTCGTTGACTCCTTACGCGGAGACCGCGATTAAATGCGATGTTCCGGAAGAAACCGCAATGATCGTTCAAGAATTAGCGGCAAATATGTCCGGGGTCGGAGTTCGGGTCAATTCGATTCGAGAATATCCGACGGGGTATGATACTTCCGAGGTGATAGGATTTCTCGGTCCCATACCCGATACGGTTGCCGACGATATGGAAAGTCGCGGCTTTATATTAAATAAGGATAAATATGGTTATGCGGGTGTTGAGTCTTCCTTACAGGATTTGTTATCCGGGAAGAACGGGCGTCGAGTTGTTGAAAAAGATGTTGCCGGCTTGGAAACTCGGGATTTGGAACCGCCAAAGGATCCGGTTCCAGGCTACAATGTAAAACTGACAATCGATGTCCGTTTGCAAAATGTCGCGAGAGCCGCAATGTTGGATACGATGGATTTTTATAATCGGATCAGTGTCACCGGTCCTTTAACACATGACGGAGCTGCGATTGCCATGAATCCGCAAACGGGAGAAATACTGGCTTTAGTCTCAGAACCGACTTTCGAAAATAATCGAATGACCCGTTATATCCCGGCTTATTATTATCAGCAACTATCGTTGGATCAGTCCAAACCGTTACTGAATCACGCGACTCAGGTGGCTCAACCTCCGGGCTCCGTATTTAAAATTGTTACCGGTATTGGCGCTATCAATGAGAAAGTGGTTTCGCCTGATTTCCATATTAATTGTCCCGGACATATTTTTATTCAAAACAGCTATTCTCCGAATGATCCCGGTTCGGAACAAGAATATGTATGCCATTTACGGACCGGTCATGGGCAGGTTGATTATTTGCATGCGCTTGCTTG
Source organism: Leptolinea sp. UBA1437 (assembly GCA_002329625.1). Classification (GTDB taxonomy): domain Bacteria; phylum Chloroflexota; class Anaerolineae; order Anaerolineales; family Anaerolineaceae; genus Flexilinea. The sequence goes on along the minus strand of DCTP01000057.1, from coordinate 39,017 downwards.
GTCATGTAACTTGTATTTTAATAAAGTTGGCGGCGGATATAAAGATGNNCCGAAGGATTAGGAATCGACCGACTCGGACAATATGCTCATGCATTGGGATATGGAGAAATTTCCGGAATTGAATTAACTGGAGAAGAGACCGGTATGATTCCGACCAGAACCTGGAAAAGGGTGAATAAAGGGGAATCTTGGGCGACAGGTGATACTTATTTGGCTTCTATGGGGCAAGGTTATATCAGCGCTTCTCCTTTGCAGGTTCTCGGTTCGTTTGTTACCGTCGCTAATAAAGGAATTCATATTAAGCCCACAATTATTAAAGAAGTTTTGGATGATCGCGGAAATGTTGTTCTTCCTTTCACTCCGAAAATGTTATGGGATATCACAAAAGACCCAAAAATTATGGTTTATGATGAAAACGGAGAGGAGACCGGGAAATATAAAACGGTTGATCCGACAGTAATTGATTTAACCCGGCAAGGATTGCGATTAGTGACCCAACCGGGAGGAACCGCCAGCGAAGCTTTTGCCGGTGATACACATCAATCTTCAGCTAAGACCGGAACCGCTGAATACTGCGATGATATTGCGATGGCGAAGGATGCATGCAAATTCGGAAACTGGCCTTCGCACGCTTGGACGGTAGCTTATGCACCCTATGACAACCCGGAAATAGCGATACTTGTATTTGTTTATAACGGAAAAGAGGGCGCTTATATGGCAGGATATCCGGTACGAAGAATTTTGGATAACTATTTTCTTTTGAAAGAATATGATGCCGAGCGGGCCGGCGAAACGTCGGGTTCTTTGATTCAATAAGATTTATGCGTATAAAAAAGATAAGGTTTGAAAAAGATTAAGAACGAATGAGAAAAGAGTTTTGGCGTAGTTTTGACTTTTGGCTTTTCGGGGATATTGTCATCCTTTGCGTTTTCGGTATTGTGATGATTCAATCTGCCTTAGCGGGTAACCTTGAGGTTAGTGTAAACAGTCAGATCATTTATGTATGTTTGGGATTTGTCCTTATCATGATTTTGACTTTGATCGATTATCACTATCTTGAATCACTGGCTAATTTGTTGTATTTTGGGATTATCTTGGTGTTGTTAACTTTGAATTTATTCGGGCAGGCTACTTTTGGATCGGCCAGATGGCTACAGATAGGACCCTTCTCATTACAACCCTCTGAATTTGCCAAAACAATTCTCATTATTCGCTTGGCTAAATATTTTTCAGATCATGCTAATTCGAAACACGATATGCGATGGATTCTAAAAAGCTTTGCTTTAACTTTCGGAATAGTTTTTTTCATTTTGCTGCAACCAAATATGAGTACCTCTATCGTGATGATGGTAATTTGGTTCTCAATGTTGTGGGTGAGTAAAATTCCGACGAAATACCTTATCATCCTCGGAACCGTCGGAGTGATCTTGTTGATCGGGATAACCATCTGGATTTTGGTTTCGCCGGATACGATTCCGTTTATTCAGGAATATCAATTAAACCGGCTGAGAAATTTCTTTAATCCGGATGAAAACGCCAGATACGGTGATAAATATAATGTAGACCAAGCGGTTATTTCGTTAGGATCCGGAAAATTATTCGGCCAAGGTTACGGCAATGGTACACAGGTTCAGTTACGGTTTCTGAAGGTTCGTCATACGGACTTTATTTTTTCGGTATTGGGTGAGGAATTCGGTTTTATCGGTACAATTATCGTAATATTCTTGCTGGTTTTTGTTGTCTTGCGCTGTTTACGGGCGGCAAGATTGGCACCGGATCTATTTGGATCATTGATTTGCTATGGTGTTGCCACATTGATTTTTTTCCAAATGGCGGTGAATATCGGCGTAAATCTTCAAGTCCTTCCCGTAACCGGATTAACATTACCTTTTATAAGCTACGGAGGATCATCGACACTTGCCTTAACAATTGCGATCGGGCTGGTTGAAAGCGTCGCGACCCGACAAGAAAAAAGAGAAGAAATCGTGTAAAATCAGAATAAAAATATAAAAAAATAAATTTTATAGACGAAAAGAGAAAAATTCTAATGACAAATGAAATGAAACCCGTACGTGTTCGATTTGCACCCTCCCCTACCGGAAGACTCCATTTAGGGGGCGGAAGAACTGCATTGTATAACTATCTTCTTGCGAAAAAAACCGGAGGAAAATTTATCCTCAGAATTGAAGATACCGATCGCAAGCGTTATATCGAAAATGCCGAACAAGAACTGATGGATGGGCTTCATTGGTTGGGCATTGATTGGGATGAAGGACCTGACAAACCGGGTGAATTCGGTCCTTATCGACAATCGGAGCGAAAAGAGATTTACCTTAAATATGCGGAACAATTAATCAAGCAAGGAGACGCTTTTTATTGTTTTTGCACTCCTGAGCGTTTACATCGGATGAAAGAGGAACAAGAAAAAAGGAAAGAGTTCCCTCATTATGATGGACATTGCAGAGATATTTCTCTTGAAGATGCGAGAAAAAGAATCGCGGCCGGTGAACCTTATGTTATCCGTTTTAAGACACCGAAGGGGGGTGTTACGACTGTACATGACGCCATCCGTGGGGAGATAACAGTAGAAAATCGAACAATCGATGACTATATCATTGTTAAATCGGATGGTTGGGCATTATATCATTTAGCGGCTATGGTGGATGATCATTTGATGGGAATTACTCATGTTATTCGTGGTTCCGAATGGATACCGACACTTCCTTTGCATCATATGATTATTCAAGCGTTCGGATGGGAAGAACCGGTTTGGATCCATCTTTCAGTTTTTCTGAAACCCAGCGGAAAAGGGAAAATGTCCAAGCGGGAATCTGCTGATCTGATTAAAGACGGATATTCTATTTTTTTGACCGATTTTAAAGATTTGGGTTATTTACCTGAAGCCGTCACAAATTGGATCGCGTTGATGGGATGGAGTTATGACGATCATACAGAGTTTTTTACAATGGAAGACTTGATCAAGGATTTTTCGATAGACCATCTGAATCCTTCCCCCGCAGCGATCAATTTTACGAAGCTCGATTATTTTAATGGTGTCCATATTCGAGCATTACCGGTTGAAGATCTCGCTCACCGAATTAAGCCGTTTTTCGAGGCAAAAGGGTATCATCCGGATGACGAGACACTGTTGAAAATCACGCCTATTATTCAAGAACGAATCGTCACTTTAGATGATGCACCTGAGATAGCGGGTTTTTTCTTTGAAGATCATGTCACTCCACAGACAGAAGATTTAATTCAAAAGGGGCTTACCGCCGAAAAATGTGCTGAAATAGCCGAGAAAAGTTATCAGGTATTGGCTGATCTTCCGGAAATCAGTCCGCGGATCGGAGAGCCGGAGATGAGAGCGTTGGTTGAAGAATTAGGACTAAAGCCGGCTCAGGTTTTTGGGGTATTGCGCGTAGCCGTGACGGGCAGAAAAGTCAGCCCTCCTCTGTTTGAGAGCATGGAAATAATCGGCAAAGACATTGTTTTAGAGAGAATCAAAACCGCAGCAAAGATGTTACGAGAATATCAAAGCCGGAATAATTAACCGAGAAGAAAGGAGCAGTGAGAAATGAAGAATTTCAGTTTTCAAATACCTACTCAAATTATTTTTGGAAGCGGAACATTGGAACAACTTAATACGATTTCGTTACCCGGGAAAAAAGCAATGATTATTACCGGAGGGACTTCCGTACAGAAATATGGATACCTTGATCAGGTTTATAAAATTCTAAAATATCGAAATATTGACCATGTGTTATACGATAAGGTTGTACCGAATCCTATTCGGAAAAATGTTATGGAAGCCAGAGATATTGCAAGAGAAAAAAAGTGTGATTTCTTTATCGGCTTAGGCGGAGGAAGCAGTATCGATACGGCAAAATCAGTTGCGATGATGATGACTAATCCGGGAGATTTATGGGATTATGTACCGGTCGGACAAGGGGGCAAAAAAGATTTTACTCAAAAAGGATTCCCATTAATAGCCATTCCGACTACAGCTGGAACCGGAACCGAAGGAAACCCGACGTCTGTAATAACCAATGAAATAACCGGTGAAAAAGTCGGAATACGCTGTGAGTTTCCAATAATATCAATCGTTGATCCTGATTTGACGATAAATATTAATCCGCGTTATACAACATATCAGGGATTTGATGCATTGTTTCATAATATAGAGGCTTTTATTTCTCAAAAAGCAAATCCTTTCAGTGATCTTCTTGCACTTGAAGGAGTTCGCTTAATTTTTGAAAATTTACCCGAGGCTGTTCGAAACGGAAAGAACATCGAAGCCAGATCTGCGGTCTCTTGGGCGGCGACTCTTGGAGGAATGGTACTTTGTTTAGCTTCCGCCACCTCAGCTCATGTGATCGAACACAGTTTGAGCGGGATTGATCCGACTGTCATTCACGGAGAGGGGTTGATCATGATCTCAAAAGCTTTTCATCAGTTAGGAGCGGAGAGAATACCGGAACTTTATTCAAAATTAGCTTTTGCGATCGGTATGGGCGATTCAAAAAAGACCGTTCAAGAAAATGCCAAAGCTTTCTTGGATGCACTTGAAGCATTAAAAATCGCATGCGGCGTAGGAGGTTTGAACTTATCTGACCATGGATTTACCGAGGATGATATTGATCGTATAGCCGAGGGAGCTTATGTTATCGGAGGTGGCGCTTTAACCAGAGATCAATACAAAATTTCAGATCAAGATTTAAAAGAAATTTTGCGGAATTCTATGCATGACTGAAAGTGTTTTGATTACCGGATCCGTTCGAAGACTTGGTAAAATAATTGCCTGTCATTTGGCTGATTTGGGTTATCATGTCTGGCTGCAATATTTACATGATGACATGGAAGCAGAGAATACCTGTCAACAAATCAATCGAGTAGGGGGTTCTGCTTCACTTATAAAGGCGGATCTTCAAGATACGGATGAGATTATCCGAATGTTTGATTTTATTCGTGAAAATGGCGAGTTGACGACATTAATTAACAATGCCGCAATATTTTATCGAAGCAACTTAGCCACATTATCCGTAACAGATTGGGATCGTTTATTCGATATTAATTTGAGAGCCGTTTGGTTATGTTCCAGAGAGGCGGCGAAATTGATTGGTGAAAACCCGACGAAATCGGGTTTGATTATCAATATGTCCGATTCGGGATCTTACCAATATTGGAAAGAATATGGCGGATATACTCTGAGTAAAGCAGCCGTAAGGGAGTTAACCATTCTTCTCGCAAAAACGTTTGCGCCTAGAATCCGAGTCAATTCAATTTCTCCCGGTCTGATTTTGCCTGAGGAATCGATGGATGAGAAGACATGGAAATATTTATCCTCTGAGACTTTATTAAAAAAATCAGGGGAACCGGAAGATATTTTAAACGCTGTCGATTACTTGATGAAATCGGATTATATAACAGGTATCGATATTCCGGTTGACGGCGGATATCGCTGGAAATAAATGATGCAATCAAAATTTTATCGACAATTGCAAATGATCTTAAAGGTCGTTCCTTGGTGGAAGATACCGATTAGTTTAGGGGTGATGCTTTCAACCGTTGAATTTATTAATTTTTGGGATGTACCGATAAATTGGACGGCTTTTGTTTTGATTTTTTTAATAACGATTATTTCTTTAATCACAGCCAATCTTCTCCAAATGCGGCTTTATATTTTTTCATCCGATGAAAAATCAATTAGGTTCTTAAATGTACCTTGGGGAAAACCGATTGAGATCAATAAGAATGAAAAAGATGCCGTATCGGTTAACCTGATCATATATTTCTTATTCTTTTTATTAGTTGCTGTATATATGTCTTTTCTTTTCTTGAATAAAAAAAATCAATGGGATTTAAACTTTGTTTTCCTGTTGATGATTATTTCGATTTTAATTTTCTCTTTTGCGGGAAACAGCCCAAGAATCAACTGGTCGGAAGAGCTTTTAGACGGATTGTTAACTGTTTTCTTCCCATCTGTCTTAGTGATATTGGGCCATCAAAATTATCCTTTTCAAAAATATATTCTCAGCTATCTGATTCCGGATTTTTGCTTTTTTCTGGCATTCCGATTCATATTGGGTATGTCAATGCTAGATTATCAAGTTTCCTTTAAACCAGGCTTTTTTGTCAATTATTTGCAGAAGAGAAAATTCAGGCTGCATCATTTATTTTATTTTTTAGCATACCTTTCACTGATTCTAATGAATCGGCTTGGTGTAAGTTGGGAGTTATTGGCGCCGCAATTACTTCTACTTCCATCAGTTTCCTTCCAGATTGTTCTGATTGAGAAAATTATGAAGGGTTCTCCCGTAAATTGGAAATTATTAGGGTGGCTCTCTTATCTAAATCTTATTCTGTTGCTATACTTTCAATGTATTACGATCGTTTTTTATGGATTCTAATTAAAAAGAAATTGATCAATAAAATTTTGTATAGCGGATTATAAAATGTCGATAACAACACTTCGATAAAAAGGTGGAATTATGAAAATAAGATCCTGCAAATATGTAATTTTAGCTTTATTAGCTTTTTTTGTTACATCCTGTAACATGCCTGAGCGGAATGTCGATAAAAATGTGCTTTACACCATTGCCGCATCAACCATCCAAGCCGAAAATAACAGGATCGCTTCTCTTACACCGCCGACCCCAACCTCGACTTTGACAGAAACCCCGACGATTACGTTTACGCCGACGATAACATCGACTCCGACAATCCCGCCGACCGCAACTTGGATTACCCATCCGGCCGGATCTGCAGAAGTATTAATCCTTTACTATAATGATGTTGCCAACAATGCGAATGAAGATCCTTATTATCAATGGGAAAGTCCATTAAATGTTCCTTCCGTTGAATTTGAACAACAAGTCCGGATACTGTATGAATTGGGATATACAAGTATCCGGCTGTCGCAGTTGGTAAAAGTATTGCTTGAAGGAGGGGAACTTCCTCCGAAGCCGGTTATGTTCACTTTTGATTCATCCAAGCTCGGACAATATAAAAATGCTTATCCCATTCTCAAAAAATATGGGATGGCGGGGAATCTGATGTTAGTTGCAGCACAGGTTGATACGAAGAACTGCCTTTCATCTGACCAAATAAAAGAAATGATGAATGATGGGTGGGAACTTGGCAGCAGCGGATATGACGGAAATCATGATCCCGCTTATTATGGGCAGGAAATCGGTAAGTCCAAAATATTGCTCGAAGAAAAATTCGGTGTGCCCATTGAAGTTTTTGCTTATCCGGGAGGAATTCCAGATTCCGGCGGTGTTATGGCCAGTAAAGTCAGTTCAAGTTTGTATAAAGCAGCGATGGGAAAGCAACATGTGACTAAACAAAGTCGCGACAATCTTTATTATCTCGGCCGATTTGAAATAACCAAAGGGCTGCCATTAAATGATTTTCTGAGTTATCTCCCTTGGAAAGAGGGAAATATATCTGAAGAGACAATGAATTGGACTCTGCCGACGGTTACTTTCACGCCGCCTGCTGCCTTACTGCAAACCCAGGAAACCCCGGCTCCGTAATCTTAAATACTACTCATTTTCAAAATAAAAAGCGCTCCGATTTCATAAAAGGAGCACTTTTATTTTGAAAAATACCGTTTCTTTACGCCAAATTAATCCGATTCGGATCTGAATCAATCATTCGGGAACTTATGCCATATGATCAGATATTTAGGATTCGACAAGATCGGAGAGCTTATATTCTTTCAAAATATTATTGATTTTTGTTCCGATTTCCTTCCATAAACCCATTGCAACGTCATTTTCAGATGTATCGATATCGGTTTCAATGGTCGGTACAGAGAATTGCCCTTCCAAGGCATTAAAGATATCATAAAGTGTGATATCCAAACCTTTTGAACCTAATCTTAAACCACCTTTCGGACCCGGTGTCGCTTTGATCAGACCATTTTGCTGAAGTGTATGAGCAATTTGGTGCAGAAATGGCAACGGAATGGAAAGACTTTCCGAAATTGCCGCCGTCGACTTTGACGTATTATTCGGATCCGAAGCTAACGCAAGCATTAGCTGTAACCCATAATTTAATCTTCGACTCACCTTTAACATTTTTACCTCCCAAAAAATAAGTATTGATATATAAATGGATAATTGCTATATATTCTTCTTTTATATCATATATTACCAACAAATAAGGAAATTTCTTTTCTTAACGTGAGTGATAATGACTTTTTAAAATATTGAAATATTATATAATGAAAATAAGAAATTATTGTAGCTTAAGGAGAATTTTAGATTCATTCCATAATTCTTCAAGGCTGTAATAATTTCGTCTGTCCGGTGAAAAAATATGGACAACGATATCTCCAATATCAAGAAGCATCCATCCCCCTTCTGCGATGCCTTGTACGATGCAANNTGCACAATGCAATGAACTTGATATTTTTCTCTGATTTCGTTTTTTACCGCATCGGACAAGCTTTGAAGCATTCTGTCGCTTGTACCTGTGCAAATGATAAAGTAATCTGTAAAATCAACTTGTTCTCTTACATCCATCAGCGTAATTTCTTCCGCTTTATGATTTTCCAAAATTTCGACAATTTTTCTAGCAAATGTTACGGTTTCCAGTTTATCCTCCTCTTTATTTTATAGTTTTCATCATCTTAACATACTTTGAGATTTTGTGTACTGATTACCTGATATTCAGGTTTTCCGGGAAGCAATATACTCTTCATTAGAGAGATTTTGTTGACGGTAAAAGGCGGAAGATCGATTTTCTCGAGATTTTGAATAATTTCATCTTTTTCGACAGGAATCATTGTAGATACATAATCCGGAATTCGAGCCAACGTTATGTGCGGTTGAAATGGTTTTAAATCTTTCGAATATCCGATTTTTTCAAACTCATTCTCAAGGTTGTTCACCAAAACGGATAATTCTTTCGAAATATCAAATCCGGCCCAAAGAATACGCGGCTTTTTTATCGTCGGGAAAACGCCTCCGGAATGAATTTTGAGTTCGAAAGGACCGATTCCGCCGATTGAATTCGCAATCGCTGTCTGAAGATCACCCCTTTTGTCTTGTTGTACATCTCCTAAAAACTTCAATGTGATATGAAGGTTCTCTTTGGAGGTTAATCGTGCTTTCTTATTTTTGATAATGACAGAGTCCTTCAAGCTGTCTGCGAGTGATTCTCGAATCATCTCAGGAAGCTCTATAGCAATAAAAAGACGAAGAGTCGCATTTTGTTTTATCATGATTTTATAAACAGCCTCGAACTAAACTGAATGCAAATTATACCTTTTTTCCATACTGATATTAAATGAATATTGCAAGAATGAATAGTAAGGACGGGAGAAATTCAACCGAAAAAATTGTCTGTTTAATCGCTCTTCTTATTCACTATCGATAACTGCTGGTTTATAATAATTCAGCAAAAAAGATGAATAACAAACAGGATTACCGGAGAGTCTCTTATGGAAAAAAAGCTTAGCGGGAATGAAATTCGGCAACAATTTATCGATTACTTTGTTGAAAGAGGTCATACAGCGGTACGGTCCGCATCGCTTGTTCCGGCTGAGGATCAGACTCTTTTGTTTACGAATGCGGGGATGGTTCAATTTAAAGATGTGTTTCTCGGAACGGACGTAAGACCCTATAAGCGTGCTTGTGACAGTCAAAAGTGTATGCGAGTCTCGGGAAAACACAACGATTTGGATGATGTCGGACGTGATGATTTTCATCACACTTTTTTTGAAATGCTGGGGAACTGGTCTTTCGGAGATTATTACAAAAAAGAAGCGATTACGTGGGCATGGGATCTTTTGACCAATGTATGGGGATTAGACAAAGATATTCTTTGGGCTACATGTTTCAGAGATGAAAAAGATGAGATTCCCACCGATGAAGAAGCCTTTGAAATTTGGAATACTCAGCCCGGAATGAATAAGGACCACGTCCTGTATTTCGGGCGGAAGGAAAATTTCTGGGAAATGGCTGACACGGGACCATGTGGACCTTGCAGTGAGATTCACATCGATTTGGGTGAAAGCCACTGCAATAAAAAAGGCATCCCGGGTCATATTTGTCATGTAAACGGAGATTGCGGCCGTTTCTTGGAATTATGGAATTTGGTGTTTATCCAATATAACCGCCTGAATGAAACTACATTAAATCCACTAGCCCAGCATTTCGTTGATACGGGTATGGGATTTGAAAGAATTGTATCGATTCTGCAAAAAACAGACTCAAATTATAAGACGGATCTATTTTTGCCGATGATTCGTGAAATTCAAAAATTAACCAAAGTAAGCGATGACGAGATGTATTCGAATTTTACGCCTTATCGAGTGATCGCTGATCACGCTCGCGCCTCTGCTTTTCTGATTGCGGACGGTGTTGTTCCAGGAAATATTGGCAGAAACTATGTTTGCCGGATGATTATTCGCAGAGCTGTTCGATTTGGTTACCAACTCGGCTTGAAAGAACCGTTCATGAGTAAAGTTGCGGAAAAGGTGATTGAGAATTATGGAGATGCTTATCCGGAATTAATTAGAATGAAAGAATCCATTCTTCATTCGGTATCCTGGGAGGAAGAGAGATTTAATAAAACACTTGAAAACGGAATCAACCAACTCAATGAAATTATTGAGGAAATGAAGAAGGGCGGTCAAAATATCATCGACGGGGAAACTTGTTTCAATCTTTATTCAACGCACGGTCTTCCTCTCGAAATTACCTATGATATAGTCCGTGAATACGGTTTGGATGTTGATCGTAAAGGATTTAAAAAAGCAAGTGAAGCTCATCGCATTGCTTCCGGTGCCGGGAAGATTTTTGGAAAAATGGGGGGAGAGGATGCAGAACAATATGGGATGCACCTGTCCTTTTTGAAAGAGTCAAAGTTGTTGGGTGAAGAAGGCGTAATTTGCGATCCTTATCAGACCAAGGATGTAGAAGCCAAATTGATCATGGCTCTGGTAGACGGACAGCGTGTTGAAAAAATAGAAAAAGGTCAATTTGCCGAACTGATTGTTTCGCAGACGAATTTTTATATGGAGATGGGCGGGCAAGTAGGAGACAACGGGTGGATTCGTTCAGAAGACGGAACTTTTGAGTTTAAGGTGGAAGGAATCCGTAGGCCGGTTGCCGGACTTACCATTCATTACGGGAAAGCAGAATCGGGAAGTATTTCGGTAGGAGAGACTGTCAAGGTGGTTGTGGATAAGCAGCGTCGCAAGGATATCATGCGAAACCATACCGCAACTCATCTATTACATGCTGCTCTGAGAGAAGTACTCGGTGAAGAAGCAAGGCAAGCAGGATCTTTGGTTGCTGCCGATCATTTACGATTTGACTTCAATTCAAGTAGAGCTCTGACAAATGAAGAATTAAGCAAAGTCGAGACAATTGTTAACGAAAAGATTTTGGAATGTATTCCGGTAACAACCACTATCGAAAAATTAGATGATGCTATAAATGAAGGCGTGACTGCAATATTCAATGAAAAGTACGGTGAAATAGTTCGCGTAGTCAGAGTGGAAGATGATGATGAACTTTTTTCTGCCGAGTTATGCGGTGGCACTCATGTAAGCAATACCGGTGAAATCGGATTGTTCATGATAATGAGCGAAGGCAGTGTTTCGACAGGCATCCGACGTATTGAAGCTATTACCGGACGCACTGCAAATATGACTGCACGAAAGAATACACAAATAGTGAAGAATTTGGCATCAATCTTAAATGCCTCCACAGAAGAAATATTCGAAAAAGTGGAAAATTTGCAAACACTTTCGAATAAGTATCAAAAAGAAATCGTTCAACTTCAAACACAAATTGCATTAAAAGATTTTAAGAAGTTTTGGGAAACCGCACAAAAAATTAAAGATGCATATGTATTAACTGCAATGATTCCAGATTCAACAATTGAATCGCTGAGAAATATGGCCGATCAATTTAAAGCAGAAAATCCAAATGCTGTTGTCGTCTTAGGCACGAAAACAGATGACGGACAAGTTCAATTTATTGCCGCTGTTTCTGATTCACTGATTCAACGCGGAATCAATGCCGGGGAGATCATTCGAAATATTTCAGCCCTTACCGGGGGTAAAGGTGGAGGACGTCCCAATATGGCACAGGGAGGCGGGAAAGATATCACCAAAGCGCAGGAAGCGTTGGATGCCGCTGTAAAAATGGTTCGGGAAAAGCTTCGATAAATTAATTTGTGAAGAAAAATTGTTAATCGGCAAGGATACTGAAGAAACTATATTCAACCGAATAATAAAGCATTTAATATAAAAATGAGGGCGCTATCAAACTTTTATGGTGCCCCCATTCTTGTTAATCTTACTCTGTTTATTTTTTTTCTTATCGATGATTTCCCAAAAAGAATAAAGCTAAGACTCCGGGTCCTGTATGGGAACCGATAACATTGCCGACATAATTAACGGTAAAGTCATTGACTCCCAAATTATCATGAATTAATTTCTCAAGTTTTTCCACATCTTCCATACAATCACCATGGCTGATGAAAATCCTTTGGTTCTGAGGTTCTACCGCCATTTCTTTCATTTTTTCATATAATCGTTTGATTGCTTTGTTTCTTCCCATAATCTTTTCTCTGGGAATCAAATGCCCGGCATCATCCATGTTCATGACCGGTTTAATGTTTAAAGCACTGCCAAACCAAGCGGAGCTGGCTGATACTCTCCCTCCGCGCTCCAAAAAATGAAGGTCATCAACGGTAAACCAATGATTCATTTTGAGTTTATTTTCTTCAAGCCAATCCCTCACTTGTTCAATACTTTTTCCAGAATCTCGGTGTCTGATCGCATAATCGATCAGTAAGCCGTATCCCAACGAAGCAGATAAAGTGTCAACGGTAAAGATTTTGGAATCCGGATATTTCTTCGAAACGGTTTCCGCCGCCATTTTGCCGCTTCCGTAGGTTCCGCTCAGTCCCGAAGAAAAACCGATATAGAGTATTTCTTTTTGTCCTTCCTTAATTAATCGCTCATATTCTTCGATAAAGGCTTCGGGATTAATTTGGCTAGTTACGGAAAAACTTCCGTTTCTGAGCCTTCTGTAAAATTCTTCTCCGGACATATCATTCGGTCCGGGCTCTCCGTCTATAATATATGAGAGATACAACAGNNAGAATTCGTCAGGCTTTTTGGGAGATCACTACCTGAATCTACAAGAATATGGAATGGCATTCATCCTCCTGCAATTGTTTGGAAAGCTATATAGTGACAATCTTTTTGATTATAACCCCAATGAGAAGCATCAACGGATAATCAGGAATTATTCTACGTTAAATATATTTTAAAAATATCTATTTAGAAAAGGTAAAGAGGAGAAGGTTAAAATAAAACTTAAATATCAGAAAATGAAAGTTTTAAATGGTAAAAATATATATGAATAAAAATATCAAGGGAAAAGAATGAGGAGACCATGTTAAAAGTCGGTTATATCGGTTTGGGAATAATGGGAAAATCTATGGCACGGAATATTTTGCATGGCGGCTACCCGGTCATGGTACACAATCGCAGCAGAGAGGCCGTAAAAGAACTAGTTTCCGAAGGGGCAACGGAAGCTTTTTCTCCGGCTGAAGTTGCCGCAAATACAGATGTTGTTTTTACGAATTTACCGGATTCGCCGGATGTCCTAGATGTGGTTTTTGGGGAAAGAGGAATCAGTGAGGGAGGAAAACCGGGTTTGATTTATGTTGATCATTCAACAATAAAACCGGCTGTATCGCGTCAAATATATGAAAAATTAGCGGAAAAAGGGATCAAATCATTGGATGCACCAGTTAGCGGTGGCGATATCGGTGCGAAACAGGGTACCTTGACAATTATGGTGGGCGGTGATGATTTTATATTGGAAAAAGTTAAACCGATTCTGAGTTTATGTGGTAAGACGATAACTTATGTTGGTGGTCCCGGTACGGGGCAAATTGCCAAAGCTGCAAATCAAATAATGGTTGCGGCTCAAATGGTCGCAATGGCGGAGTTATTGATTTTTTCACAAAAAGCGGGGGCTGATTGTAAAAAAGTGGTCGAAGCAATCAAAGGGGGGGCGGCTCAATGTTGGACATTGGATGTAAAGCCACAGCGGTTGTTTGAAGGGAATCGCGAACCCGGGTTCAAGGCTTATCTGCAGGCAAAAGATTTAAATATTATTATGGAAACGGCTCGTGAGTACGGAATTCCATTACCATCTGCGGCGATCGATGCTCAATTGTATAATGCGATGCTTCAGTTGGGAAACGGACAGCAAGATAATTCGGCGATTATTTCTGTTATAGAACAATTAGCAGGCGTTCATTTAAATGAATCGAATCATTAAGACGGAGAGTTATGAATAAAAGAAAGTTTATTGGATTATTGTTTGCATTATTGTTGATTTATCAACTATTTCCGGATTTTAAAGTTTTTGCGGATTCGGATTCATCATCCGAGATTTATCAATCCGAAACTCCTTATAATATGGTTTTTATCGATGCAGGCTATTCAACAGTAGGAGCCCAACAGCAGGATTTAAATGCGAAAGAAGATGCAAAACCTTTGCATATCGTTTATTTAGATCCTTATTATTTCGATATATTAGAGGTTACGAACGGGCAATATGCTGAATGTGTTGCGGCCGGTGCCTGTAAAGAACCGGAAGTAAAATCAAGCGAAACACGAGATCCGTACTATGGCGTCGACTGGTTTTCACGTTTTCCGGTGATTAATGTGACTTGGCAAGATGCATCGGATTATTGCGAATATGTAGGAAAGCGATTACCCACTGAAGCGGAATGGGAAAAGGCAGCCATGGGAGCGGAAGATTACCGGCGATATCCGTGGGGAAATTCAGATCCCAAACCCTATACAATCAACATGACGAAAGTGCCGGGCGATACAGAGATGGGGAATTCTTATCCGAAAGGTGCCAGCCCTTACGGTGTAGTTGACATGGTCGGGAACGTATCTGAATGGACTTCGGATTGGTACAGTGCAGATTATTATTCTGTTTCTCCTGAAAAAAACCCAACCGGACCGGAAAAAGGAACCGAAAAAGTCGTTCGAGGAGATTCTTTTAAGACCGATATTAATTCAATTCATATTACCAATCGATATGCAATGGATCCCAAAACAGCAAACAATTATACGGGATTTCGATGTGCAAAGGATGTTCGAGAGTTAGTGGAATATACGATTACCCCCCAACCTGAAGAAACAATAACCACAATGAAAAAAGCGATTGTCAATTCGGGACAAGATGAAGGGATTTTTGTATTGGAAGAACCCGGTGTTGGGAAGAAATTAAATTGTATCGCTAAAAACGGATCTGTTGTTGAAGTATCGGAAGGTCCAAAAGAAATGGCGTATACACAATGGTATAAGATTCGAACACAATCGGGATGCGAAGGTTGGTCACTTGCCACCAGCTTGAATTTACAATAAAAAGGATTAACTAAAAATCTTTATTATTTCCGATGAGATTTTATTTACCGCTTCGCTGATAAGCGGGTGGACCGGATCGAGATAAGATAAGTTTTGGGGTTGAATCAATAGCAATCCTATTTCACAACCCAGTTCTGTCGCAAGGAAACCGGATAATAATGAAAGCGGAAGGGCATGAGTCGAAATCTCAGATCCTTCCGCTTTTTCCCAACTGAAAAAGCCGATTTCTCCAGCATCTTCTCCAAAGTCGCCCGCATCAATGATCAAAATATAATCCGGAGAAATTTTTCTGATTACACCGGTGAAGTTTTCCGGAACCGGACCGCAATCGAAAACCGAGACGGAAAAACTTTCTGTATGCTGCGGTAAAGAAGCTTGTATTGACTTGGCGGCTAATGATCCGGCAAAATCATCTCCCTTGACTTCGTTTCCTATTCCGAGAATCACAACATTAGGATTGCTTTTCTTCGCCAACAGTTGGTTGCGTACCGGGATTAGTTGTTTCTGCCAAGATTCGGTCAATATATTCCTTCTTTCCGTAATACATTTGGAAACCGCCTTTCGATCCCGCCGCCGACTCCCACATTTTATTGGTCATATGAAGCGCATCAAATTTGCAGTTATAAACACATTGTTTGCAGTATACGCATTCTCCGATGTTATAGGTCATTACAAACTGTTTTGTTTTACGATCAACAACAATAATCTTGATGGTACGAGTCGGGCAATCGCGTACGCATTGCATACATCCCGTACAATTGGAAGCAGTGTAGGCTAATTTTGCTCGATATCTTTCCGGTGGTTCCGTTTTAACCTGCGGATATTTTGTCGTTGCCGGCTTCTTAAACAATGCTGAAACAACATCAGATAGCATTCCAATTAATTTCATAGTATTCTCACCAGAATCAATATCATAAGTTGGATAAGTGATAAGATTGCACCTGCTTGCCACCAGAAACCTACTGTTTGATCTATGCGGAGGCGGGTCATCGAGGATTGTAGGAGAGCGATGATTATTAGCAATCCGAGCGATTTTAATAAGAATGACACCAAATTTCCGAATCCGCCCAAGTAAAATGTGACAATTAGAGAAATACCTATAACTAATTCAACATCTTTCGCGATGCGAAATAATCCCCAGCCCCTGCCGGAATACTCGGATAACGCGCCCGAAACTATTTCAGATTCAGCTTCAGGTGCATCAAAAGGTGCTAATTCCAATTTTCCCATTAAGCCGATTACCGAAATAATAAATCCGATCGGTATGGTGGCGATCATCCAGGTATGGGCTGAAGCGTATTCTGAAATCACATTGATATTCCAAGATTGAGCCGAAATGGCAGGCATCAAGAGCGCCAGCATGAACGGTGCTTCATAAGCAAATAACTGTGTAAATGTTCTGGTCGCGCCGACGACCGCAAATCGATTCATTGAGTTTGCACCGGCCATCCCTAAACACATTGTCATGACCGACAAAAGATACATTGTGATAATTAAATCTCCATGCAAACCGATCGGTGCTTCGACTCCAAACATGGGGACATAAAGTGATGCGGTCATGACACATGCGAAAGAGATAATCGGTAAGACAATGAACAATGATCTGTTTACGGATTTGGGGATTACCTCTTCTTTTACCAGTAATTTTAACATATCGGCAACCGGTTGAAATACTCTCGGGCCGACTCGATTTTGGAATCTTGCGACTAATTTTCTATCAGCCCATTCGTATAATAAAGCAGCCAATATCAGAAATAATCCGCCAGGAAAAAAGAAAAGACAAATAAGAGGATGTGGTGCGCTCATTTGTAGTATGCTATCCCATATTTTCGTAATTGTTCCCAGGTCCAAATTTCCGGATTCCCTGAGCCTTTATTAATATAAACCATTCGATCATTACAGGAAAAACAAGGATCGATTCCTGCAAGGATCATCGGCATATCGGCTAGTTTATGACCTTTTGCCACCGAAGAAACGATTGTTCCCCAATTACATAGACTCGCTGTTCGAATTTTTACCCGATCTGGACTTTCTGTGCCGTTTGATCGGACGAAATAAAATAATTCGCCTCGCGGAGCTTCTACCGATGCCATATATTCACCGGTCGGAATCTTTCGAGGAATTTTCACGCTCAGTTCACCTTCCGGCATATGATTCATCACATTCTTTATATAGTGAATGGATGCGATGCATTCTTTTATTCTTACTACAAATCGAGCGTTTAGATCTCCTCGGTTATCCAAAGTTATATCGATGGGAAATAGATCATAACCGTCATAAGGACGATCGATGCGGATATCCCGAGCTACTCCGGATGCTCTTGCGGTCGGTCCCGTCGCACCCAAACGATCGGATTCTTCCAAGCCGATTGTTCCGATATCCACTGTCCGTTGTCGAAATGTCATGTCTGTATTCACGACGTCGAGATAATGGTACATTCTTTTTTCAAGGTAATCTAATTTCGGAGTTACTCCGTCAATAAATTCCTGTGTGATATCTTCTTTGACTCCTCCGGGGATATTTACCGAGTAATTTACACGGTTCCCAAAAAAGTTTTCCAAAATATCCATCACTATTTCTCGATCTCGCCATGAATACATAAACAACGCATCAAATCCACCCTCATGAGCGGCAACGCCCAGCCATAACAGATGACTATGGAGACGTTCAATCTCCCCTGCTATGCAGCGCACTGCTTTCGCTCGCGGCGGCAGCTCAACACCTGCGAGTTTCTCCACACATTGAATAAAAGCGGTGCCGTGGGAATGCGAACAAATACCGCAAACGCGTTCCAACAGATATAAATCCTGAGTATAAGTCCGTTGTTCGGCAGCTTTTTCAACTCCTCGATGAACGTAACCCAAACGGATAGAAGCTCCTACGACAATTTCCCCATCTACGGTGAATTCAAAATGTCCCGGTTCCTTCAACGCCGGATGTTGCGGTCCGATAGGAACGATATACTTTTGCTGACCATTATTATTGAAGTTGTTTACTGTTTCATCGCTCATTATTCTTCTCCAGATTTTGTTTCCGGGTTGTCCTGTAAGCCGGAAAAAGATTTCCGAAGCGGAAAAACTCCATCCGGCCAATTTTCCGGTAATATGAGTTTGGAGCGATCCGGTGTATTTCGGATATCAATGCCGAATAATTCCATACATTCCCTTTCATAAAGGGTCGCCGAAGGAATAATCGGGCATATTGATTCGACTGTTAAGTTTGAATACGGCAAAAAGAAACGTAATGTTCCGATCACATTTTGTTCTCCGAATTGGTAAACTAATCCGATTTGCGGGTTACCGTTTTCGTCAGCCGTATCGTAAGCCGAGATAGTAATTAAATATCCCCAATCATGTTCGACCAATTTTTGAACTGCTTTTAATAAATCGTTCGAAGTAATATAAACATCCACCCGATTCGGTTGTATCGCCGGAATTTCAGTTTTTATTGCCAAATCGGTAAATATTTCCTGAAACTGATTTAGTAATTCCTCTTTTTCCATTATTCGGCTTCACTTTCTTTTTTATCCGCTGCCTGAGCAGAATCTTGTTCGGGTGAGGGGATAATCATGGGCTGACTGTAATCCGATTTCTGTCGTTTCCCTCTGGCAATATCGAGGAGGATGATCAATCCATTAATCATTGCTTCCGGTCTGGGAGGACAGCCCGGGACAAAGACATCTACCGGAATAACGTTGCTCACTCCCCCTTGAACAACACTATAACAATTTTGAAATACACCTCCGCTGATCGCGCAGGAACCCAATCCCAAAACGAATTTCGGTTCCGGCATTTGATTATATATTCGAATGAGGCGATCTTTTGATTGAAGGGTCACGGAACCGGTGACGATTAAAATATCGGCATGACGAGGGCTCCCCTGTAATTTCACTCCGAATCTTTCAACATCATAACGGGGGGTAATCAAAGTTAATAGTTCGATATCGCAACCGTTACAAGATCCGCTGTTATAATGAATTGCCCAAGGGCTGTTTATTCTCGCCCAGTTACGAATTCTGTTTTCAATTGTTTTCTCAGAGCCTTTTGCATTCGGATCGATATCCGAAAGATCGATGGTCTTGTTCATTTTATGATTCTTCCGTTTCAAAATATATCTCTGTCTGCTAAATCAGCCTAACATCAGAGCCAATAAACCTAACATTAATACAACCGTATACACCAGCGAAGTCACACTGAGATTGCTGCTGCCCATAACCAGCACTCCCAAATGAAGTAATGCAAAAAAGAGAGAAATCAGCAAAAAAGGTTTATAACCCGGAACCCCTCTGGTTTCCGGCGCAACCTCACCGCTTCCGTATAAAGTCCTTTTTTGATCGTCTTTTGTATCTTCGACAGGAGCGGTCTTCTTCCCGTAAAAAACCAATAAGGTGCCTATAATCGCATAGATCAGAAAACCAACCGGAGGACTCAGTAAAATATCCATAATATTTATTTCCTAATAAAACATAGTATATAAAGTTTCGCTTGCGACTTTGGTTATTCCGGCGGTAATACCCGGGAAGAAACCGAGAAGAATGACTGCGACGGTTAAGATGATGATCGGAATAATCATCGCTTGTTGAAACTTTGGTGAAACGGCAACTTCATCATTGTTTGGTACATGCCGATAAATACGATTAATCGGAGGTGCGTAATGTCCTAAAGATAAAACACTGTTAATACCGGCAAGTGCAATTAAAAAGGCAACCCAAGACCTTTGAGCAGCTATTCCGCTTGCTAGAATTTGCCATTTTGAAATAAAGCCCGCAAATAAGGGTATTCCTCCCAATGCCAGCATTGAGATTGTAAAAGCCAGAGAATATAAAGGATATTTCGCGGAAACCCCGTTTAGATCATCCAATAATAACGGTTCGTGGTTTCCTTTCGATACTTTTATACAATATACCAGAGCACCTGCGGAAAGAAAGGCTAACCCTTTCATTAGAGCATGGTTGAAAATATGAGTAAAAATTCCCTCTGCATTTTGAGCACTTGCGGGGAAAGAAATCGCAAAGCCGATTCCTAAAAGGATGTATCCCATCTGGCTTACAGAAGAAAATGCAAGCATTCGCTTGATTTCCTTCTGACGAAGGGCAGAAAAAGTACCGATAAACATATTGATACATCCGATCACCAAAAAAATAGTCCCGAGCGGGAGATGAGCATGGCTGACGGCACTCAAAGCGCGTAACAATGCGATTAAACCGGTTTCGATCACAATGCCGGAAAGTAATGCACTGATTCCTGCGGGAGCTTGAGAATGGGCATCCGGTAGCCAAAAATGCATTGGGACGATTGCACATTTTACTCCGTAGCCGATCAGTAAACAAGCTGTCGCAGCGATTACTGCCGGACTTGAGGTTAGAATGCTTTCTCTGATTGCCGAAATTTTGACTTCTCCCGTCAATCCGAAAAGAATCGAAGTTCCTAATATTACTAAGACCGAGCCGGCTGCACTTTGAACTAAGTACTTAATGCCGGATTCCAGTGATTCTGTACGGTTTCGATAAAAACTGACCAACGTGTAAGTCGAAACAGCCATTAATTCGAACCAAACATATAAGTTGAAAATATCCGTCGCGGTTGTCAACCCCATAATACTTGACATCAGAATCATAATTTGACCGTAGAATTTCTCTTCATGATCTTCTGCCACCATGTATTGAGCGGAAAATAATACAACCATAGCCGACAACACTAACAGGACCGAAGTCATGAGAAGGCTGATTCCGTCAAATGTGAGGGTAATCATTCCTGCGGTTAAAGAAACAGGTCCTTCTTCCGTAAATTTTTTTGCTGTCAGCACAAAAGGAACAACGGTCAAAAGAATTGAAAATAAGCTTAACCATGCTGCCTTATTGGGGCTTGATTCATCATCTGGCGGGATGGTTCGTCCGACAACATAAAGAATTAAAGCGCAAATTATTGGAGTTATCAAAAGCCAAAAAAGCGGATTCATCGGCATGTTACAGCCCTCCGATCATAAGTGCAATAAGAATACAAATCAATCCGATCAGCATCCCGAAAATATTCCAATTTAATGAGCCGGTCTGAATATTTCGGATCGCTTCACTGGCTGCATTTATTCCGTTTACAACACCGTTATTTATTGCTTCAAACCCAAAACTGTTCAATGAAATCGATTCTATCTTCCGAGTGATGCTATTATGTAACGGTAATTTATTTCTCAAAAACCAGACCAGAATTCCAATCGCCACCATTCCTAAAGCTAAAAATGTATATGGATCCCAAAAGATTTTACTTACCAATTCCGACAAAGTTTCTTTCGGAATACCATAGAGAGGTAAACTGTTTGAAAGGGATCGGCTGAACGGTTCGAAAACAAGCCAAGATGTAATCGTTCCTAATGACAAAATCCCGAGCGGTAAAGCCATGAGAAAAGGTGCGTCGTGCACATGCAAGTCGGATCTCGGTTCTCCGAAGAAGACCAACCATACGCAACGGATCGTATATAAAGCGGTAAGAATTACAGAGAACAGCATTAATATATAAATAATAATCGGTGTCCCGGAATGAATGGATTCGAGGATTAATTCCTTTGACCAAAATCCGTTCAAGATCGGAATTCCGGCAAGAGCTAATGATCCGATAATAAAAGTGACGCTGATAAACGGAATTTTCTTAAAAAAACCGCCCATTTTATACATATCTCGTGTCCCGCAGGAATGGATAATAGCACCGGCACAAAGAAAAAGTAATGCCTTGAAAATTGCGTGAGAAAGCAGATGAAATTGGCAGGCAAGAACCGATCCGGCTCCGATTGCGGCGAACATATAACCCAGTTGGCTTACAGTCGAATAAGCGAGGACCCGCTTTAAATCTGTCGCAAAGATTGCCATCAGCGATGAAATCAAGATCGTGATCAAACCGAGAATCAGGATTGTCATTTTCCAACCGGGGATTGCTTCCAGAGCGGGAAAGAAACGGCAAAGGAGATATACGCCTGCATTGACCATCGTTGCGGCATGAATCAAAGCGCTAACAGGAGTCGGTGCTTCCATCGCATCCGGCAGCCAGGTGAAGAAAGGAAATTGAGCGCTTTTCGCCGTTGCGGCGATGATCAGAGTGAAACCGATAATCCCTAAAACATTTGCCGGAATTTCTCCGCCTTGTGCTGCCTGAATAAATCTTCCGATTTCAAATGAGTTTGTGTAACCGAAAATCAACAATCCGGCAACCATCAATCCGATCCCTCCGAATTGCGTAATGAAAAGAGCTTTCAAACCGCCGCGTACCGCATTGGGGTCATCATTATAAAAGGAGATCAATTGATAGGAGCATAATGCTGTTATTTCCCAGAAGAAGAAAATCATAAAAATATTGGCGGTCAGTACCAACCCCGACATAGCTCCGATGAATAACAGTACCATGGAATAATATCTGGCAAGACTTTTCTCATGCTTCATATATTCTGCAGAAAAAATTACTGTCAACGAACCGATACAGTTAGCGATACATGCCAAAATAATTCCTAAAGCATCCGTTGAAAAGGAGAGATTACCGAAAAGGGGACCGATTTTTGCAAAGGATATGGTTGAGTCTCCGATCTGAGAGAGCAACAGCAAACTCAGAATTGCGGAAAGGATCGCTCCGGCACTTGCAAATTGATGCAATCCTTCTTCATGTTTATCACTGATAAACCAAACCAATATGGCGGTCAGCCAAGGTGTGAAAATAAGAAAGGGAATAAGTATTCCGGCCATTGTTTATCTCTTCAATTTCGAAATGGAATGGATATCGCACGTTCCGGTCTTTTCGCGTAGTTGAATGGACATTGCCAATCCGATTACGGCTACGATTGTGTCCGCAACAATAATTGTGATCGCCATACTTTGAGCCAATTCCATTTGATCGGTTAATTTTCCGGCCAAAATCATCGCTATCATAGCTCCTTTAACCAAGACTTGAAGTGCTACGATTATTTTCAGGATGTTTCTGGTAATAATAAGGCAATAAAAACCGATTGCGATCAATGACACGATTGCAATGATTACCAGGGTATTCATTTATTCTTCCCCTCCTTAATTCTTTTGGAAACCGCAGGAGCAATCAGCAACAAGATTCCGAGTATACCCGAGATGAACAGAGCGCCTTGCAGATAAATATCTATTTTTCTGCCTTCCCAGAAAAGATCTGAAAAAATCGGTGAGGTCGTTACCGATTGGGCTGAAGGCATATGCTGAGCAATCAAAAAATAAGCCAGCATGCCAAATGATACAACCGATATGGATATCGCTAACCAATGAGGAACAAAAACATCCGATGTAATTTTTTCATCACCAATGATACTGATCGCAAAGACAAATAAGACTGTTACCAGCCCCGCTCCGACACTCAATTCGATTACGGCTAAACCGGGGGATCCTAAAATATAAACCAATATTGAAGTCAGACAGCTTGTCCCGGCTAACCATAATGCGGCATTTAATAATCCTTTCACTCTGGTAGCTTTGTGAGCTGAGTAGATAAGTGCTGCGACAACCAGAAAATAGACCAGAGGCATTCGATTCCTCCCATATAGGATAAAAAGGGAAAATTAAAATTATTAACTTCTGTCCATAATTATATATCCATTTTTACGAAATTCGGAATATATTTCGATAAAATCCGTTTTTTCATCGAAATAAGCGGATAAAAAGATTTAAATTACCTATTAGAGAAAAAAATAACAAACAAAGTTTAATATTTATCGTCATAGTAATAATAAAAATTCGTTTTATCGTTTATTTATGAAAATAATCACTAAAGAAATCAGGTCGATCATAGCCTAAAGCTTATTTTTTTTATATAATTGGTTTCTATGGATAAAGACGAGGTTGAAATAAATCATATGAAATATTTATTAAAATTGGATGAAAAATATTCCGCAAAATTTCAAAAAGAATTTTCAACTCCGGTTCTGTTCAGGATTGCGGCATTTTTCTCACATACGGGGGATTCGTGGCTTTGGTGCGGCATATTATTTCTCATATGGATATTTTCGAGCGGAGAACAACAAAAAGTTTTGGCTTTTTGGGGGCTCAGCATTGCTTTTACGGCGTTTTTTATTTTCTTTTTGAAAAAAGTAATTCATCGCAGCAGGCCCGAAGGTGATTGGGGAATGGTTTATCGCAAAAGAGATCCGCATTCTTTTCCATCAGGGCATGCCGTTCGTGCCGGACTTATTTTGATGTTGGCTTGGAAAACCTTCGGTATGCCATACTTTTTAGTTTTTCTGATCTGGGCAGTTTTTATGATTCATTCGAGGGTTATTACCGGAGTACATTATTTACTCGATATCTATTTGGGTGTTATATTCGGATTGTTAATCGGTTGTATTCTTATCAGCTCTCAAGATTGGATTTACCAATCATTTCCGCTTTTATTTGACCGATCCGGATGGTTTCATATTTTTTGAATAATATTTCATAGCCTCCAATTGATTATAAAAGAGGCTATGAATTTTCATTGATATATTCAAGAAATCAAACGGAAAAAATAAATCTATTTGTAAATGGTTATCAAATCTTCCAATAAGGCAGCGGCAGTTTCCATACGACCTGCCCCGGGTCCGATTAATGTTACCATACCTAACAAATCCGTCTCATATTGAATCGCATTCATCGAGCCATTAACATTTGCCAACGGATTGGATAACGGGACCATTTCCGGTTTAACAGAAGTTATTATATGGTTCTGGATTTTCTTAACTGAACCGATCAATTTCCATCTGCAATTCTCATTTTTTGCCGTTTGTATATCTTCGACGGTTATTCCGGTAATCCCTTCATAACCCATTTCAGCCGGTGTCTGTTTTTCGTCAAATATCAGTTGTGAAAGGATCGCAACTTTTCCGGCTGTGTCTAACCCTTCGATATCTCCGCTCGGATCAGTTTCCGCGTAACCGAATTCTTGTGCATGGGAAAGAGCTTCATTAAAACTTAATCCTTTTTCCATCTCCGTTAAAATAAAATTGCAGGTTCCGTTAAGAATGCCTCGCACGGAAGTGATACCGGAAGGAAAAAGCAAGTCTTTTGCGAACCTTAGAGAAGGAGTTCCGCTCATTACTGTTCCTTCAATCCCCAGTTTCACATTGTTTTGATTGGCTAAACTATTCAGCATTTTATAATGCAAAGCAATCGGCCCTTTATTGCTGGTAACCACATTCTTACCGGAGAGAATCGCTTCCCGAATATGCAAAACCGCCGGTTCTCCGTTGATTAAATTAGTCGAACTGATTTCCACAATTACATCGGTTTCAGCTTGTTGAATCATTGAAATTGTGTTCCAATCCGGTCGTTCAACATCACTTAATTCGGCGAATGAATTCACCGTAAGCAATTCGTCCAATGAAATGCCGTTTGGGTTATAGACACAACCGTTATTTTTCGTGACAATTGCCGTGATGAAAAAATTTAGTTGATAAATTTTACGATAGAAATCTGTTTTCTGATTTAATGCCTGGACAAGACCTTTTCCGACATTGCCATAGCCAACGACTCCGATTTTAACATTTTTCATGAGTGGGCTCCTTTTTAGTTCATTCTGAATTTTATTTTTGCCAGTAATTCTCCGTTTAGAATTGATCCGCCTGCTGCTCCTCTGATTGTATTATGAGAAACCGTAACCATTCGATAATCCAGGATATTATCTTTTCGAACTCTTCCGACATTGGTAGCCATTCCTTTTTCCAGTGAACGATCCCAACGAGGTTGAGGACGATTTTCTTCTTTATGATAAATGATACCTTTTTTAGGACAGGATGGAAGACCTCGGCATATTTCCGGAAATTCAAAATTTTCCAAAGTTGATATAATCTGTTCTTCAGAGACCTTTTCTCGAACCGCGAATGACAGGCAAATCGTGTGCGCATCTGTAACTGCTACCCGATTCGTATGAGCCGAAATTACAATCGGATGTTGGATGATTTTTTCACCGTCAAAATTTCCCATAATTTTGGCCGGTTCATACTCCAATTTTTCTTCTTCTCCGCTGATAAAAGGGATGACGTTATCCAAGATATCCATACCGGGTACGCCGGGGTAGCCTGCTCCGGAAAGAGCTTGCATCGAAAAAACAATTGCTTTTGTAACGCCAAAATGTTTGTCGATTGCATTTAGTGGGACAACAAAGCCGACTGTCGTACAGTTCGGATTCGTCATAATCGCTCCCTGCCATTGATATGTTTTCTGTTGAACATCTAATATTTGCAAATGATCGGGATTTACCTCCGGGACCAGAATCGGTACCAACGGATCTTTCCGATAGGCAGAAGCATTTGAACTGACATATATGCCTTTTCTGGCAAAATCTGGTTCGACTATCATGGCAATTTCGGCCGGGAGTGCCGAGAAAGCTATTTGAGATTTCTTGATCGCGTCCGCATCGGTAGGTAGCAGCTCCATTTTTTTTACGTATTCGGGCATCGGATCCGAAAGAAGCCAGTGACAGGATTCTTCATAAGTTTTTCCGACCGATCGATCCGAAGCTGTTATCTCGACCACTTCAAACCACGGATGATGATCCAATAAACTGATAAAACGTTGACCGACACTTCCGGTTGCAGCTAAAACTGAGACGGGAATTTTATTACTCATAATCTTATATCCTTTCATGTGATTAGAATGAAATCAATTGGTGAATCGCCTTGAGAGCTGAAATCGAATCGGAGGAACTGACAATAATATTCAATGATACGTCTGAGGCTCCATAAGAAAGAGCTTTGATTTTATATTGATTTTCGATTAATTTACTTAATACCTGCGTGATTACTTCCGGATGGGATTTAAGTCCAGAACAAATCACGGTTAAGATATCAACCGCTTCACTGATTTCAAATTCATCAATATCTTTTCGCGAAATTTCTTTCTCCAGAATGGTTCTGAGTACTTTTTCAACTTTATTCACCTTTTTTATATCGATCGGAAAACACAATGATTGCTCGGAAGAACTTTCAATCACCATCGGGACATTTACTCCGGCTTCGACAAATCCATTAAATATTTTGGCTGATGCATTCATTCCGGAATCCATTCCTGCACCCGAAACAGTTATCAATTTAAATCCCGATGCCGTTGTAACCGCCTTAATCTTACCGACGTCCACGGCGTCATTATTGTGAATCAAGATAGTCCCTTGACTCTGTGGTGCAAACGTATTGCAAATCCTCATCTTTATGCCATTTTCCACACAAGGTTTGACGCTTTTAGGATGGAGTACTTTCGCTCCGTAATATGCCATTTCCGAAACTTCATTATAGGTTAATGCAGGAATTGTCTTTGCATCGGGAACAATTCGCGGATCGGCACTCATGACGCCGGTCACGTCCGTCCAAATCCAGACTTCTTCCGCTTCCAAACCTACTGCAATAATAGAGGCGGAATAATCGCTTCCTCCTCTTCCTAAAGTGGTAATGGATCCTTCTTTCGTTGCTCCGATAAATCCGGTAACAATCGGGGTTATTCCTTCACTAAGCATCGGATATAGAACCTTTTTGCATCGAACCGAGGTTAATTCCATGTCCGGAGAGGCGCTTTGATAAACATCATCGGTGATGATCAATTGAGTTGATTCGACCGGTTTTGACTTAATTCCGGCTGACTCGACCGCTGCCGATAAAATTCGAACCGATAAGCGTTCTCCCAAACTTGAAACAGCATCTAAAGCGCGCGGACTTAATTCTCCGAGAATCTTGATTGCATTGCATAAATTTACAAATTCAGATATAAGACGATTTACATCCATTTTTAATTGAAGCCAGATTTTCGGATCTTCAACCAATTTGTCAATCAATTCATGATGTCTGGCAGTAAGCTCATGAGCGGTTTTTTCTGCGGTGGTTAAATTCCCTGACGAAGCATCGGTTGCGCTTTTTATCAGAGCATCGGTAGCTCCTGAAATGGCAGAAGTAACCACAACAAGATTGGGATACTCTTTTTTCGTTTCACAGATAATTTTGACTGCCGATTTCATTGCTACAGGAGAACCGACGGAGCTTCCGCCATATTTCATCACCAATATATGATTTGGTATCGATGTGTTTTCCATAAAAAAGACCTCATTTCGATATAAAAAAAGCTGCCCTTTTGAGGCAGCTCTTAGTTTTATTTGAATTCGTAAAGAATCCGCCTCTTCAAGGTAGATAGAACAAAGTAGTCCCCGTAGTCGTTACGATATATTCAACAAAATTCCGGAAATCTGTGTGTTTCATATATGCATCAACTTTAATCGAAAACTATTGTTTTCTGCAAATGAATTTTAAAAAGATATGACAACATTTCTGAAAAAGTTTAATATAATGAGACTGTTTAAATGATTTAATGATCGGAAAGGGAAAAAATGATACCTGTTCTTAATGCAGCAAAGCTAAATTGTGATTCGATTCTTCCCAGTCGGAAGCATTCCGATGATGCCGGACTTGATTTATATGCTTCCGAGACAAAAATTATTGAAGGAAACGGAATTAATGTGATCGGTACCGGTATAGCCGTTGATATTCCGAGAGGTTATGTCGGACTTATTTTTCTCAAAAGCGGGAGCAATTTTCTGCTGGGAGGAGGGGTAGTTGATGCCGGTTATCAGGGAGAAATCAAAATTAAGATATTTAATATTAAAACCGAAACAATTCAAATTGAGAAAGGACAGGCAATCGCTCAATTGTTGATTGTCCCGATTGAGACTCCCGAGGTTCGGGAAGTTCAAATTTCTGATTTATTTAAAGATAAATCCGATCGCGGAGTGGAAGGAGGTATCCATTTACCGATCTGATTAAGAATTATTTCCGAATACCCACGGAGAGCTGATTTTATCCCAGGTAACTATTTCATTCGGTTCAAACCAAAGGTTAATCTCACGCTCAGCTGTTATAACGGAATCGGATGCATGGATAAGATTCCGGTCCGTTTTGGCGCTGAAATCGTGTCGAATTGTTCCGGGAGCCGATTCAACAGGCTTTGTAGCTCCGACAGTCTGGCGAACCGCTTTCACCGCTTCTTCACCTTCCCAAACCATTGCAAAAACGGGACCGGATGTAATGTAATTGACCAAACCGTTGTAAAAAGGTTTCCCTATATGTTCGGCATAATGACGTTCGGCGAATTCTTTCGAAACTATCATAAATTTTGCGGCGCAAAGAATGAGCCCGCGATTTTCAAATCGTTGAATAATTTCACCGATTAATCCACGTTGAACACCATCAGGCTTGATACATACGAATGTTTTTTCCATTTTTATTTCCTTCTTTCTTTTATGATTTTTTGAAGTTCTTCATTTTCCGGAAAAAGAATTAAAAGTTTCTGCAAATCTTCTTGAACCATTTCCGGTTTTATTTGTTTTTCAATTAATTGTTTATAAAGTCGAATACCTTCTACTTGATTTCCAGTGCTGAAACATGTCCATGCATTTCGAACCATTTCTGTTTCTTCCTTATTTTGGAGATCATTTTCAAACTCATCTATATCCACTTTGCGGTCAGAATCAAATTGTTTTTCGGCAGTACCTTCCTGTTTTATTTCAATCCCTTCAGTGACCACTTTTTCCAGCCAGTGAAAAGCATCATCTAAACTTTTTGTCGACCGGGATGATTTTCCTTTTTTTTGATCCTTCTCAATTGACTCACGCTGCTTTTGAGAATTCTTATCTGATTCGGGAATTTGGGATCTAAAATAATCTCTTTGGAAGAAAGAATCTTCCTCCAATAAAATTTTCTTTCTTTCCGAAGAATAAAATACATTTTCTTCTTCATTCCGGTTATTCGTCTGANNATCATTTTCAATAATATGTGACCCGGGCTGTTGCCAAACCGTTCTCAATTTCGAGTTTTGAAAACCTGTCCATTCCTGATAGATCACTTGGATCGAATTATTACCGCAGGTTAATTGATTATCTTGTATGGTATATTCGGAATAATCGGGATTTAATTCAATTAATCTATTGAGATATTTCATAAAAAGCTGAGGGTTCTTTTTTTGCCAATAGATGGCGGTTTTCTGTAATGCTGATTGCAGATAAGGTGATTTTTCCAAGATGATTTGGAGCAATTTTATTCCCTCATCCTCTTGATGATTTTCAAACAAACTCAGTCCGATAAATAAAGATCCGAAGGTCTGATAACTTTTAAGTGAATTAATTTGCAGTTCATTGATTGCTTTTTCATAGTTTTTTTCGTTATAAAAGTGAATTCCCGCTAAAAGATGAGAAAAACTTTCCGGATTGGGATAATTTTTCATCCGGCTGAGTAATCGTTGATATAAACTGACAACCTCTTTATTTTCCGGTTGCAAAAATAAAGCGGATTGCGAAAAAAATATGGCTTGATCCGGCAGTTTTAATTCTTCGAAAATAAAACCGAGTGCTAAATGGTTTAAAAAATTATCCGGCTCCGCAGAAACGATCCGAGAATAAGTATCCAGAGCTGGTCTGAGTTCATTCATTTCCAGGAATATTCTTCCCAATAATTTATAAAGGGGTAATAGTTTGGGGAATTGTCTCAGAAGATAAAAACAATGATATGCAGCCTGTTCATATTTGCTTTCAGATACAAGCGTATCAATTCTCCCGAGATAATCATTCAATTCTATCTTAGCCAATTAAATTCCTTTCGTTCTTATTTTAAACGAAATATACGAACAAAAAAGCCATTCAGCAAGATCAATGCTGAATGGCTTTTTTGTTCATATTAATTAATCACCTAAATAGTCTCTTAGGATCTTTCGAACGGTTGGATGTCGCAGACGACTCAATGCCTGAGCCTCAATTTGGCGGACACGTTCTCGCGTTACGCCCATCTTTCGTCCGACTTCTTCCAAAGTGTATGCTTGCCCATCTAATAAACCATACCGAAGTTGCAGAATTCGAACTTCTCTCGGTGGCAAACCATTCAGCACTTCATCTAAATGCTCTTTAAGTAAATTATAAGTAGCGGTATCGTCAGGTGCCGGAGCGTCTTCATCTTCGATGAAATCGCCTAAGACGGAATCTTCCTCATCATCGGTAGGTGTCTCCAACGATAGCGGTCTTCTCGCTACTTGGATCATGTTTTCGACTTTCTTCGGGGGAACATCCAAGGCATCCGCCAGTTCTTCCACAGAAGGATCGCGACCCAATTTTTGCGTCAGTTGGTGTTGTACACGCAGTAATTTGTTAATTTGGTCGCCCATATGAACGGGGACTCGAATTGTTCTCCCTTGATCTGCAATAGCCCGTGTTACTGCCTGACGGATCCACCATGTTGCGTAAGTGCTGAACTTATGCCCTCGTCTATAATCGAATTTCTTTGTAGCTCTGATTAGACCGATATTCCCCTCTTGTATCAGATCGAGAAAAGGAACACCTCTTCCCATATATTTTTTGGCTACGCTGATAACCAAGCGGGAATTTGCGGTAATTAAATGCTCTCTGGCTGCCCAGCCGTCTTCGATACTCTTACGAAGCTCCAAGCGACGTTCCGGAGTGACATTTACTCGGGCAAGTTCTTCTCTTGCCATTCTGCCGCGCTCAATACGTTGGGCAAGTTCAACTTCCTCATCCGCAGTCAACAATGGGACTCGGCTGACTTCTTTTAAGTAAAGGCCGATCGTATCATCGGTATCTATATTGGCGAGATCATCCATTGAAATATTCGGAATGATCTCATTTTCTTCTTCGGCGAGGTCAATTTCCTCTTCGGGAGGTTCTTCCAGATTGGACTCTTCCGAGTATGGAATTCCTGCGCTAAGCAATGCGGAAAAAGCCTCTTCAAGTTGTTCGACATCTTGTTCGGCATCCGGGAATAATGCGAGTATATCGTCTATAGTGACGTATGTTTTTTGCCGGCCTAGCTCGATTAATCTGGCGATAGCCGGATAATTCTCATCATCATCTTCTTCATCATTTTCTTTACTCTTATTCTTATAATATTCAAAAAACTCCATCTCTGTCTCAAATTTATCTTCTAGTTTATCGCCTGATTTGCTAGCTTCATTATTTTCTCTATTATCATTGTTTATATCATTACTTATTGGACTTGCTTCTGGTGTAGGGATGTAAACTTCTGATTTTATTTCATCTCTAAGAGGCTTTGGTGTTGGCGCTTCTTTAGTTTTGCCATCAACCGCTACTTTTATATCATTTGATATTACTTTTAACGNNACATCGATATTGAGTAAATCTTCTTTCATTTTGTTTTGATATCCTCTATCAGTAATGTACTCTACACAGAATACACTTATTTTTAATAAAATTCAATCCCTAAAATTTGATTTTTTCACGGTTTCCCTTAAAATAATCTAAAAATGCGCATAGCCCCTTATTTATCATACCGCAATATGTCAAATTTAGAATATACATTCTATTATATTTTCATTAAAAAGCTGCCGTTCTATGACGGCAGCTTGAAAATCACTAAGAAATATTAAATAGTAAAAAATGAAACCAAAACAATCCTGGGACCCGCATGGACCATAAAAGCAGGAGGAGCATTAAAAACGGGAACGTTCTCAAATCCAAAACGTTCCTTAAATTCTTTTCTAAAGAAAGACAATTCCTCTTGACATAAATTCACATTTAAAGAAAGTGAAATTAAACCATGATTCCCACCCTTAGGGCATTCGGCTTGAACCAATTCAACAATACGTAAAAGGGCTTTTTTCTGAGTCCTTTGTTTTTCAAAAGCTTCTACTTGTCCGTCTTTCAAGGTGAGGATCGGTTTAATTTGTAAAGCATCGCCAAAAAGTTTAGATGCTCCGCCGATTCTGCCTCCTTTATAAAGGTATTCAAGCGTATCGACAACCGCATAAAAACGAACATTCTTATTTAATAAATTGATATAGTTTTCGATTTCATCCAGCGAACGATGCTGATCCGCCATTTTTTTCGCTTCGATTAATTCCATCGCCACAGGACCGCCGACAACACCTGTATCGATAACGCGGATATCGACATCAGGGAAATCATTCTTGGCTGTCATCGCACTTCGATAAGTACCACTCACTTTAACCGATGGAGCCAATATCAAAGCATCTTCTTTATTTTCTCGGAGTTTTTCAAAAATAGGGGTATAAAGCGAAGGAGGCGGTGCTGCTGTCTTTGGCAGTTCCTTCGATGCTTCCAACATTTTTACAAATGTGACCGGATCGATTTCATAATCGTCACGGTAAGATTTATCACCGAAGATAACAATTTGAGGAATATAATCGATGCCTATCTCTTTCGCTTGTTCAGGAGTTAATCCTGACGTCGTATCACCTATAATGCGTGTCATTTTATTCCCTTTCAGTAGATAAAAAATCTCTGGCAGCCGGTATTCCACCAACTGAGTCAGCAAATCGAATTGCATTTACTATCGCTTGCGCAGCAACGATCGGTGCAAATGCCGTAACAGCATGAATGTTTCCATTCTTTCTCTGTGATGAGACAGCAAACATTGTATCCCCGTCAAACATAGTATGAGCAGGTTGAATACTGAGAACCAATCCATTCTGTCCGCATTGAGCCAATTTGTTTGCCTCGTCTTTTGAAAGCTTTACATTTGTCAAAACACAACCGATAACGGTATTATTTACCGAAACAGTTTCCAAAGATTTCTGATTTGTTTTTCCGGACAAGATTGACAGCGTATCCGCAAATAATATTTTGTCGTTTTTGTCAATAGCGGTTTTGTCGACCAGACGGGCACCGGCGAGAATGTTACGATTATTTGGATCCACTACATCACCCAATGAATTAACCGCGACAATCGCCCCTACCCAAATCCCTGGTTCGAGTTCACATGCGGCGTGGCCGATTCCTCCCTTCATACAATGATCCATTCCCAATATTTTCCCAACCGTTCCGCCGGTTCCGGCACCATAATTCCCTTGTTTGGGACTATCCGCCGAGGCATTCAAACAAGCCTGGTATCCCATCACTTGATCGGGTCGGATCGAATAACTTCCGATCGCAAGATCCATCAGAACCGCAGTCGGAACGATCGGAACGACTGTCGTTCCGACATTTACACCTTGATGATGCTCTTCAAGGTATTTCATAACGCCTCCGGCTGCATCTAATCCAAAAGCAGAGCCTCCCGTAAGTAAAATCGCATTAACAGTTTCAACCATATGGAGGGGGCGTAGTAAATCGGTCTCTCTTGTGCCGGGTGATCCGCCTCGTTGATCAACGCCGCCGACACAACCTTCATCGCAAAGAATAACCGTGCAACCCGTAAGTGCTTCCGAATCTTGTGCGTGGCCGATCTTGAATCCAGGAATTTTGTTAATCGGTTCAAACTTCATTGAAACCTTTTCGATGGAATTAAAATTTATAAAACATTCCTAGATTATAACAAGATTTCTAAAAAATAAGAGAAACACCTGAATATGTTTCGAAGAGCTGTTCAAATGAAATATAGTAAAATTAACTTCGAAAAAAATTATATGGGATTTTATTTTGTGAAAAATGTTCAAAAATTTTTAGAAAAAAATGTATTTAAACAATTTATTCTATTAATAATAACGGCAATATATATATTAATAAATAATAACTCTGTTCAAGCCCAAATTCCTACATTGAGCATTCCTACGGTAACCGGCACTGATCAAGGTGTAGTCGTTACGGTTAAGAATGATCCGGCGAATCCTCAAATTAATTTAAGGGCTGGTCCCGGTACAGAATATGATAAAGTCGGGACGATGGTGATCGGCCAAAAAGCCGTCGCAAAAGGGCGTACAGAAGGGGGAACTTGGCTGCTGATAGAATATCCGGGAGCTCCGGGGGGATACGCTTGGGTTTATTCGACTTATGTTGATTATTTGGGTGATTTGCCGATTGTGACCATTCCCAATACGCCTACTCCTCGTGTTACAAATACCATAGATCCGACTTTAGCGGCACAATTTATCATAACAGTGGAACCGACCCGTCTTCCGACTTTTACGCAACCTGCTCCTTTAGCAATTCCCACTTTTCCGCAAAGCAGCAGTACCTATGAAAGCTCCGTCCCGATGGGATTGATTATTGTATCCTGCGCGATTTTAGGAATTATCATTGGTTTATTCACTTTGGCACAAAAACGTTGATAATTAAACAAATTCTTACTCGAGGTGATATGGCAGGAAACAGCAATCCGGTAGTAGTCGGCATTCGATTTGGAAAACTATCAAAAATTTACAATTTTGATGCGACCGGTTTGGATGAAATCCNNGAAAGATCTGGTTGTAGTTGAAACGTGTAAGGGAAAACAAATTGGTGAGGTCGTTAAAATTTATCAAGAATATGAAATAAAAGATGAACCCTTAAAAAAAGTGGAAAGAATTGCAACCGCAGGAGAATTAGTATCGAATGAATTTTGGAATTTAAGGAAAAAAGAGGTATTGGAATATTGCGAAAAAAGAGCGGCGGAATTAAATCTAAAAGATATTCGAATACTGAATGCTGAATTTAATTATGATGGATCTTATATGATCTTAACTTATTCAAGTCCGACGGAAGAAAAAGTCGATTTGAAATCATTGAAATATGATATCCAAAAAAGTTTCTCAATCAATAATATAGAAATTAAACAAATCGGTCCTCGTGATGTTGCAAAAGTTATCGGAGGCATGGGAGCATGTGGAATTCCATGTCGTTGTTGCTCTTCTTTTCTGACTGATTTCAGCAGTATTTCGATTAAGATGGCCAAAGAGCAAGGAATATCGCTTACCCCTTCCGAAATTACCGGAATGTGCGGACGATTGCGATGTTGTTTAGAATATGAAAATGAATATTATGCTGAATGTCGGAAAAGCCTCCCCAAGAAGAAGAAAAAAGTCATCACTCCTCAAGGTGAAGGGAAGGTTGTCGAAATCTTCCCGTTAAGACATTCTGTACTTGTTGAAATCCCATGTGTCGGGAGGAGGGAGTTCACCGCAGACCAAATTAAATTTGATGAAATTCCCGCTAAACAAGACGATAGTTCAAAAGAGGAAGAAGAGGCAAAATGAATTCAATGAAAATCGGTTGTCATCTGTCGGTTGCGCAAGGTTATCTTCATATGGGTAAAGAAGCTATCAGTATCGATGCGAATACTTTTCAATTCTTTACGCGGAACCCGCGAGGCTGGAAGACCAAAGAATTGAATATTCAAGATATGGAAGATTTGATAAGTCTGATGAAATCAAACGGTTTTTCTCCGATTTTAGCTCATGCCCCTTATACCCTAAACCCCTGCGCAGCGGATGAACGTGTACATGAATTCGCGTTGATGGTGATGAAGGAAGATCTGGCTATTATGGAACATATGCCGGAGAATTATTATAATTTTCATCCCGGGAGCCATGTCGGACAAGGAATCGAAGCCGGTATTCAGTTGATTGTTGAAGCACTCGATCATATGTTATATACGGAGCAAAAAACAACTGTCTTATTAGAAACCATGTCCGGAAAAGGCAGTGAAGTAGGCAGTACTTTTGAAGAACTTCAAGAGATTATTAAAAGAGTAAGACTGAATGACAAACTCGGAGTATGTATGGACAGCTGCCATATTTATTCGGCGGGATACAATATTGTGGAAGATTTAGACGGTATATTGGAGAAATTTGATAAGGTGATCGGACTAAACCGGTTGAAGGCGATCCATTTGAATGACAGTATGACACCGTTCGGGAGTAAAAAAGATCGTCATGCAAAAATTGGTCAGGGGACGATTGGGTTGGATGCAATTATTCGCTTTATTAATCATCCGCTATTAAAAAATTTACCATTTTACTTAGAGACCCCTAATGATGTTCCAGGATATGCCGAAGAAATAAAGATATTGCGGCAAGCTTATAATGAATAAATAAATTAATAAAAAATGCCGGACGAAATAAAGATCCGGCATTTTTCTTTTTAACAGTTGAGAAGATTATTTATCTTGTAGTGCCGCGACACCGGGAAGAACAATACCCTCGAGCATTTCAAGAGAAGCTCCGCCGCCCGTTGAAATATGAGTGATTTTATCCGCAAGGCCGGATTCCTGAATCGCAGCCACAGAATCTCCTCCACCGATAATGGAAATAGAATTACTTTCCGCAACCGCTTTTGCGATTTCGAATGTCCCTTTAGCAAAATTAGGCATTTCGAAGACACCCATCGGACCGTTCCATACCACTGTGGCGGCATTTTTAATCAGGTTGCTGAAAACCTTTATAGTTTCAGGACCGATATCTAACACACGCCAGCCGGCAGGAACATTCCCAACAGAAATAGTTTTTCTTTCAGCGTTGTTATCAAAAGCATTGGCTATAACCATATCAACCGGCAATACTAATTTGTTACTGCCCATGTTTAAAATCTCTTTAGCGGTTTCCACTGCCTCATCCTCAACCAGAGAATCAGCCATGTCAAAGCCTTGTGCTTTAAAAAAGGTATTTGCCATCCCGCCGCCGATGAGAACTTTATCCGCTTTGTTCAGCAGATTTTTAATCACGCCGATTTTATCCGAGATTTTAGCGCCGCCTAAAATTGCGACAAACGGGCGTTTCGGATTTTCCACGGCTCCGGAAAGGTATTGAATTTCCTTTTCCAAAAGAAAGCCGGCTACACCGGGCTTGAAATGAGTAACCCCTTCGGTTGAGGCATGGGCTCGATGTGCGGTTCCGAAAGCGTCATTAACATAGATATCAGCCAAATCTGCCAATTGTTTTGCCATTTCCAAGTCATTTTTTTCCTCTTCGGGATGAAAACGGGTATTTTCGAGAACCAGTACTTCACCCGGCTTTAAGTTTTCAGCCGCTTTTTTTGCTGGTTCACCAATGCAATCCGAAGCAAAATAGACCTTATTGGGAATTAATGTTCCGAGATATTCCGCAACAGGTTTCAAAGAATATTTTTCTTCCGGACCGTTTTTAGGACGGCCGAGATGTGAACAAAGGATGACAGCGGCACCCTGATCTAAGAGATACTGAATTGTCGGTAAAGCTCCGCGAATACGAGTATCATCACCGACTTGTCCATCTTTGATGGGAACATTGAAGTCAACTCTGACAAGAACTTTTTTCCCTTTTACATCAATATCGCGTATGGTCTTCTTATTAAACATGTTCGTTTCCCTTTCTTATGAATAACGATAAGTTTTTATCAAGCAAATCAGCGACTTATAAGAAAAAATGATCGGAACTGCAAAAACTTTCAGCCGATCATTCTTTCTTTCAAGTTCCCGCACTTTTTGATGCGGATAACATTTTTATTCCTTCAAAACATTCAGATGAATCAGAGACTCTTCGACATCATCAAAGCCAGATCACAAGCTCGGTTCGAATAGCCCCATTCATTGTCATACCAAGATACAATCTTGAGCATCTTTCCGCCCATTACGGATGTCTGCATCAAATCTACAATTGAAGATCGAGAATCACCGCGGAAATCGGTCGAAACCAACGGATCGGAATATGTCCCTTCGGTAACTCCTAAAATGCCTTTTAATCTTCCTTTGTCAGCCATGCTGCGGAATAAATTATTTACTTCTTCAACCGTTGTTGATTTAGAGAGATTGCAAACGAAATCGACGATTGATACAGTCGGAGTCGGAACTCGTAACGAATAACCGTCAAACCGTCCTTTTAGCTCGGGAATGACCAATGCCACCGCTTTCGCAGCTCCGGTTGTAGTCGGAATAA
>DCTP01000080.1:6149-9311 GCA_002329625.1 Leptolinea sp. UBA1437 | reverse complement strand
TCCAAATTCACTTCTTGTTCCAAAATAAATTCAACCAGATCATTATCCGGAGAAAATTTATATCCCATTGGTTCTACGATTTTTGTATAGAAATATCGGAGGGCTTGCTTTCTGCTCTCAGTATTAATGTTCATTTATTTATCCAATCCTAACAGGCGTGTATAAACATCCGGCTGATAACCGACGATTATTTTATCTCCGATTATAACGAAAGGGAACGCGTCTGCACCGGCAATATCCATTTCATCGTTTATTTTTGATTGTGTCCCTTCATCGNNAATCATAATCCGTAAATTCAAACGGGACGTTGTGGTCTGTGAAAAACTTCTTTGTTTTTCTGCACCACGGGCAAGTAGATAAGGTATACATGGTAACTTTTTCCATAAAAGTATCCTTTCAATTGAAATCGATATATATTTTCCCGTCCTCCGTTTTGGTGGGGTAAGTCTTGAGACTGAGTTCTGAAGCATCAAGAAAACGGCCATCGCGAATATCGAAACGCCAATCATGGCAAGGGCAGGTAAGAATATAGTTATCCAAAGTGCCCATAAACAAGGGGCAAGCCATATGCAGACATTTTCCAGAGATTGCATAAACGATACCGTTTACCCGGGCGATGACCGTGTTTACACCCAGCGGGTAGACGGAAATCATGTTTCCCTCTTGCAACTCCTGTTCTTCCGAACCATAAATCCAAGCCATCTTTCTCCTCAAAACTTTCCCCGGCGGAAATTTACAAGAGAGAGCGGATCGAAAGCCCTCCCTGAAAAACAATTATATTTCATGCAAATCAATTCAGGGGGATCGCGGCTTTTTAGTCCCGAATATCATTGCGACAAAAATGAATCCGACTTCACCGGTGCAAGGATCGGATGATCTGTTTTCTCTTTTTGAATATCTTATTTACCAGGGTACCCAGATCGGATCGGCATTTTCGGGTACTTTTTGGTATGCCAAACCGATCGGAAAGCCATTCACACTGCAGATGACCGTCGCCAATGCCAAACCGTGGGATACAACCAAGACGTTCCCATCGGGATAAAGAGCGGAAATATCGTCTAACGCGGTGTTAACGCGGCTTTGAACTTCGACAACTGTCTCACCGCCCGGAGGACGCACGGAAACAGGATTCTCTATTAAGGCTTCCCAGATCTTCGGATATCGATCTCGGATGGCATCCCGAGTGAGACTTTCCCATTCACCCTGATTGACTTCTCGAAGGCGTGGATCTGTATTAATTTTCAAACTGTCATGATATTCTGTGATGATTTCGGCTGTTCTTAACGCTCGCAATAAATCACTTGAGTAGACGGCATCGAATTGTTCATCCCGAAGTACTCTGGCAATCAAACGGGCTTGTTTTATGCCGGTTGAATTTAGCGGAATATCACTTTGACCTTGATAACGACCTTCCAAATTCCAGTCCGTCTGTCCATGACGGATAAGACAAAATCGGGTCATTTATGATGCGCCTCCCGGTAAGCCGGAACAGAAATCATCGGTGGACGTGGCTTTTCGGCTATTTCTTCGACGTCCAAATAATATCCGCCATCATTATATCGGATTAGCTTCATTGTCTTATTGACATCGTCTATAATTGAGCGCTCATATCGGTTTTCAAGCTTATGTAAAACGGTTTGGATAATAGCAAATGACATCTTACTTAATGCTTCAAGTTCCTGATTATGGTGGATTCTTTCCAACAAATCGACTTGGGCAATCGCATTCAGACTGTATTTTTCGAAGATGTCGATGAGCAGACCTATTTCTACGCCGTATCCCGAATAAAAAACAGCATTTTCAAGCGCATCCCTTCTCCCCGCATATTCTCCGGATAGGGGTTGAATGACGCCAGATAGCTCTGGGTAGAACAGGTTTAATAAGGGGCGTGCTGTCAATTCGGTCACTCTGCCGCCGCTACCGGCTTGCATTTTATTCCCTATTTTTAGGGGACGGCGATAAAACCCTTTTACAAATTTTACGGACGGATTTAACAGCAAGGGACCGATGATGCCGTATACAAAATGAGGGCGAATATTGACAATGTCGGTATCGATCCAAGCGATGATATCTCCCGAAGTGACCAAAAGGCTTTTCCATAGAGCTTCACCTTTTCCTTCGTTAGCGCCTGATTCCGGGAGAAGCTGTTGATGAATGTACGTCTTTATTCCCAAATCTTCCGCAATTTCACGCGTATGATCCGTTGAATTTGAGTCGATCAGAATCATCTCATCAATCAACGGAACGTTGTCCATCAATGCGGTTTTGATTGTTGAAATGACGTTTCCAACTGTTTTTTCTTCATTTAAAGCCGGCATCGCAAGGCTGATGGTTAAATTTGAGGATTCTTTTAATTGCATGAGCCGATCCAAATCGGCGAATTCATCGCTGTGAAAAGTGTTCTCGGCAAACCATTTATCGACCAAAACCGAAATTGCCCGATATCCGGCGCTTTCATCAAAAATCGGCGGGTTTTTCTCCTGTCGAATTTTGGTAATCAATACTGCGGATTTTGAATTCCGCAACATCTGTTCGGCCACTGTACCGATTCCTGATCCGTTCAAAGAAGTCGTTGCAGTTGCTCCCAAAATTACCAGATCATAATGATCCGCTTCTTGAAATAAAGTTTTTGAAACATCGCTAGTGATGATAAATCGTTGATTTATTTCGGGAAGCTGATTCAGGATTTGAAGATATCCTTTATAAGGCGCATCATCGGATGTTCTGGAACGAGAAATATGAAGGACATCCAAGTGATTCGGCTTTAAGGTCATCGCCACTTTCAAAGCCAATTCGGCGTGCGGGCCGCCGCGGACAGCCACCATCGTCCGTTCGTAATGAATGGGCAAGTCACTGCGAAATATCAGGACATTTACTAATGAATTGGAAAGAACTTCATTAACCGGCAGCCCTTCGGTGAGACTGTCATCCTTCCATTCGATCAAAACCGATTGTGGTTTTTCAT
This sequence comes from Leptolinea sp. UBA1437, assembly GCA_002329625.1. Taxonomy (GTDB): domain Bacteria; phylum Chloroflexota; class Anaerolineae; order Anaerolineales; family Anaerolineaceae; genus Flexilinea. The sequence continues at coordinate 6,346 of DCTP01000080.1, read as the reverse complement.
CCGAGATCACATCCAATAAATCTTTCCAGGGTGAATCAGAAACGATTATTGTCGATTTAAAACGTATTTTTGGACCGTCGCTGAGCTCGAGCAATCTTTTTCTTAAAGATCGGGCCGCTCCCGTTCCAGCACTGATGGATTCTCCGTTATAGACAGAGACCACTCCCACCAGAATGACTTCGTTGGCGATGGTTTTT
>DCTP01000080.1:0-6112 GCA_002329625.1 Leptolinea sp. UBA1437 | reverse complement strand
GTAATTAATGGTTCGATCAATGAACGATAAATTGATTCCCACCTGTAATTATTTTTGGCGTTTCTTGACCAGCGAAAAGTCATTTCCGAATCCAAACGATCATCAATCATCTTTGCGACAGCGGACGGATCACCTTTCGGATCGAAATAGTTCAAATTTTCTCCACCGATCTCATGAAAAACCGGAATGTCAGAACAAAAAACAGGAATATTACTGAAGCCGGCTTCAATCAACGGGATGCCGAAACCTTCTTCGAAACTCGGGAAAAGCAATGCGTCAGCTAAGCGATAAAAATCAGAAATGATTTCATCCGGCAGAAAATCATCGGTAACATCAGCGAGAAAATGAACAGTGTCTTGAAGATCCATTTCATTGCGCATCCGAATTAATTTTTTCCGGTACAGAGCATTTTCGGGATCGTGGGGATCTTCGGGTCCGGTAATCAATAGCCCGGCATTTGGATTGTTTACGAGAAATGCCTTCATAATTTGCAGTGCGAATTCAATATTTTTTCGAGGGATTAAGCGTGCCGGTAATAGGAAAAACGGATCCATTTCCGAGAGATTCAGAGTCTGGATCAAACGGATTGTTTGTTCGTTGAATTTAAAGAAGGAAAACAGATCCACTCCGTTAGGAATTACCGAAATATTTTCCGCTGATAATCCCATCAATTGCGCTAATTCTTGTCTGCGCGCTTGTGAAACAACGACATCGGTGGTATCCGGCCATTTTTTCCGCAGTAGGTCCCAGGGATAGTCATCAAATAACTCATTTCTGTAACGGGGTGAGGACCATGCTAGATCGTGGTGCCAGCGAATGAGACGGGGAAATCCCGGTTGACGATAGTTTTGAAACAATGCAGCCGTTAACGGAAGGTTTTTATTCAGCGAGGTAACATTATGAGCGATCAGGACATCAAAGTCTAGAAGTTCGTTGTTTAGCAGCTCTTGAATTTGATCACATAGGAAAAGGAACCGCTCAGAAAGCAAACCTTTGTCCAATTCGGATTTTACGGTCAATGCTTCGGGATTCTTAGAGTCCAGCAAGGGAAAAACTTTTACTGGAACGGCGGGGTCAAAAGTCTCACCTCGTCCGGCAAATACCGTCACCTGGTGACCGTTCATTGTCATCAACCGAGCATGGTGAGCAATGACGCTTTCGACACCGCCTATGATCGGAGGAGCGGAATAATGGAATAATGCGATTTTCAAATTAATTTACCGCCAAAACTTTACTTTAACCTGTCTTTTTATCGAAAAACAGAATGAATAGTATATGGGCGGGGAAAGGTTTTTAAATTTTCTAACGATTTGTTTGTTCTGTATTTGAATCACCCGGACTGGGTCTGCCTGAAATAGTATTCCAATTAATATATCGAGTGGATCGGATCCGGATAATAAAAAATTCTTGATGAAATATTGCCCTTTACTATTCTTCTCAAATTTTTGGATTTCTTAATCGACGGAAATCCCTGTTGTTTTTTATACCACAGTTTTCGAATCGTTTTGATTTCAACAACTTTTGAAAGAAAATATTTTTCTGCGATTCGACAAATTATTCGCTTATATTTTTTCGAGACGAAAATAATTTGTATGGAATTGCGGAATAATTGGTGGTTCTACTGTTTTCTTTCGGAGAAAAAAGTATAATTACCTTCGGTAATTCAGCATATTTTTTTTCAAATTGGAATAAACAAAAACAACTTTTTGCTTCGACAAGGGATGCCTATAAAAATGATCAAGAGAATTACTGGATTTAAAAATTTTCACGATTTTTTGTAACAAACAAATACTCCTAAAAAGGACTGATTCGTATTCATATGATTGAGAAACTTTTGAGCAATTCCAGCTATTCTTTTAATATCTATGCACTTCCGATGTTCCTGACTACCACATTGATTGTGTTATTAGGGGTATACGTGCTGTTGCAGGAAAAGAGCTTCATAACAAAAGCGTTTTTTTTCAGTACATTGAGCGCGGGAATCTGGCAATTCGGTACCGGTTTCATCTATCTGATGAAAGATCCCGCTCTGGTCATTTGGTTTTATAAAGTTTTTGTCTTTCTGGGAATTGTTGCGATCGCGCCTTCCATCTATATGCTTACCATATCGGTTTTGGGATTGTTTGAAAGCAAGAAAAAATATATTGCGTTAAGTTATCTGATTGCTTTGTTTTTTTACTTATTAGATTTAATGACAAATAGCTTGGCAACGGGAGTTAAAGAACGATTCTGGGGTCCTTATGTCACATACGGAATTTTATCGGCTCCTTTTTTGCTGTTCTTTTCTTTTTTGATGGGCCGTTCCATCTATCTGTGCATCAAAGCATATCAAGAAATGAAACCTGGGATAAGCCGTGATCAAATTAAGTTATATCTCATATCTCTCATCATCGCTTTATCTGCGGCGGTGGATTTTCTCTCCTGTTATTTACCGATGGATGTATATCCTTTTGGTTATTTGGCAATTCTTTCGGTGATATTTCTTCAGGCTTATGCGATTATCACCTATCAAAAAGCTTCTCTGAGTGAAATATTTAATTCGATAGAAGACGGAATTGTAGTTACGGACAATGAAGGAAGAATAACAAATATAAATACATCCGTGGAAAGATTAACTAGTATCGGAGCCGCAACGCTGTCCGAAAACAGATTAAGAGATTTGATCTATACCTATCGGAACAAATTCGAAAATCCCAAGCAGGTTGAAGAATTTTTACAAAAGATTCAAGAAAATCCCAATCGGATTGTGGAAGATGATATCGGCTTACGAGATCCCGCCATACAGTTAGATATTAAATACTCTCGTATCAGTGATCGATTCGGCATCAAAACGGGATCCGTTATCGTACTGAGAGATATTACTCAAAGAAAAAAGGTCGAGCAGGAATTAAGAGAGTATAAAGAGGAGCTTGAAACGCGGGTTGAGCAGCGGACGCAAGAACTTAAAAAATCGGAAGAAAAATACAAGGCACTTGTCAGCCACGCTCAAGTGGGTATCGCCATTCATAAAAAAGGGCGGATGATTTTTACCAACGAACAATTTAGAGCGATGCTGGGATACACGGAAGAAGAAATAATGGATATGGAAATCGCTCAATTAATTCATCCAGATGAAGTGAAGTTGGTATTAAAAAGGGCTTGGGACCGCTATAACGGAAAGGATGTTATAGATACATATGATATTCAGTTTCTCAAAAAAGACGGCAGTGTTTTGCCCGCTATTATCAGCAACGTAGCAATCGATTATCAGGGAGAGAGAGCGACGCTTTTGACCGTTGTGGATACTACGGAAACAAAAATGCGTAGAGAGCTCGAAATTGCCAATCAGGAATTGGAAATGTTTGCTTATTCCGTTTCACATGATCTAAGGGCTCCTCTCAGAACGATCGATGGGTTCAGTCAGGCATTGCTGGAAGATTATCAAGATAAGCTGGATGAAGAAGGAAAAGATTATTTAATGCGGATTCGAGCAGCCAGCCAGCGGATGGGCTTACTCATCAATTCGATTCTTCAACTGTCTCGATTGGGCAGAAGTGAAATAAGATTCGAAGAAGTGGATTTGAGCGCAATGGCGCGGGATATTACCGCAGAATTAAGGACAAATGACCCGGATCGAAAGGTGGAATTTGTAATTGAAGAGGATGTAAAAGGAATTGGCGATAAGACGCTTTTGCGGGCGGTGATGGAGAATCTGCTCGGGAACGCCTGGAAGTTTACTCAAAAACAGGCTGACGCGAAAATAGAGTTCGGTAGAACGGAGAAAGAAGGCAAGACGGTTTATTTTATACGCGATAACGGTGTGGGATTCGATATGAAATATGCGAATAAACTTTTTATTCCGTTTCAGCGTCTTCACAGTGACTCGGAATTTGCTGGCACGGGTGTCGGGCTGACTTTGGTCCAGCGGATTGTCCGCCGTCATGGGGGAGATATATGGGTAGAGAGCGCTGTTGAAGAAGGAGCGACTTTTTATTTTACTCTTGAAAGATGAAATAAAATGCTAGTAAAATTGATATTTAGAAAAATAACTTTCAAAATCCTCTTCTGAAACAAGAACGCAGAAAGAAACCTCGGTCAATCGTTATTCACTGCTATAACGCAGAAAGGGCTCGATCAATATATGAAACGAATAATTATGTTGGTTGAAGATAATCCTGACGATATAACGTTAGCAAAACGGGTATTCAGAAAGTGCAATCTGACGGATAATGTGGTCGTAACCCGGGACGGAGTTGAAGCCCTTGAATATCTGTTGAAGAAGGATGAGTATGACGATGATCGGAGTACTTCCGATTTACCGGCGGTGATTTTTATGGATTTGAAGATGCCCAGAATGGATGGCATTGAAACCTTAAAAGTCTTACGAAGCAACCGCAAAACGGCATTCATACCGGTTGTGATGTTAACCTCTTCGGATGAAGAATGGGATATTCGGCAATGTTATCGATGTGGAGCGAACAGTTATATCCGAAAGCCGATTGATTTTAATAGATTCACAGAAGTTATGCAATTATTAAGCACTTATTGGTTGACTATCAACGAATTACCCGGAGAAAAAGGAATCTGAATGGATAAAAATTTAAAGGTACTAATTATTGATGATTCGGAGGATGATGCGCTCTTGATTTTACGGGAGTTACGCCGAGGAGGGTTTCAACCCGAATATGAGAGAGTCGAAAACGCCTTGGAAATGCGTTCGGCATTACAGAAAAAAGACTGGGATTTGATCCTCTCGGATTACAATATGCCCCATTTCAGCACGAAAGAAGCTCTGTCCATGTTGAAAGAAAGCGATATCGATATTCCTTTTATTCTCGTATCCGGAGCAATCGGAGAAGAAAATGCAGTTCAGTTGATGAAAGAAGGCGCGCATGATTATGTGGTGAAAGATCATCTCGGGCGGCTCGGGCCAGTAATTGAACGTGAGCTTCAGGAAGCCCGTGAGCGAAAATCGCGCCAAATAGCCGAGAAACGTTATCGAGAGTCCGACTTTATTGTTAATGCATCGAGCGATATGATGGCTCTTATCAACAGTGACTATATTTACGAATCCGTCAATAAGAGCTTTTATAGAGCGTTTCGAAAGAATGTCGGGAAAGATATTGTAGGTTACTCCATTTGTGAGGTATGGGGAGAAGACATTTTTCGAAATGTTTTTAAGGATAAATTTGACCGGTGCTTGAAAGGCGAACAAATCAGGGACGAGCTCTGTTTCTCGATTCCGGCGAAGGGAAGACAATGTTTTGAAATTGTTTATTCTCCATATCGGGATAGCGACGGCAATATTACCCATGGAATCGTCATTATGCATAATATTACAAATCGAAAAATGATGGAACAGGAACTCCAACAGAGTTACCAAAAACTTCAGAACACATTGGAAGAAACTGTTCAAGCACTTTCTTCGATGGTTGAAATGCGAGACCCCTATACAGCCGGTCATCAAAAAAGAGTCGCCGAAATCGCTCAAGCCATCGCGAAAAGAATGAATCTGAGTGAAAAACAGGTCGAAAGTATTCGCATTGCATCTTTATTGCATGATGTCGGAAAAATTTGTGTTCCGGCTGATATTCTTGCCAAACCGGGACATCTCACCAAGCTTGAATTTGAACTGATTAAAGAGCATTCTCAGACCGGGCATGATATTTTGAAAAATATTGAATTTTCTTCGCCGATCGCCGAAATCGTGCTCCAACATCACGAAAGAATCGACGGATCCGGATATCCGCGAGGGCTTAAAGGAGATGAGATTCTGTTGGAAAGCAGGATTATCGGTGTTGCGGATGTGGTCGAAGCAATGACCTATCATCGACCCTACCGGGAAGCTTTGGGGTTGGATGCGGCTCTGGCAGAAATTCAAAAGAACCGGGACATTCTGTTTGATGCGGAAGTTGTCGATGATTGTACAAAAGTTTTTCGTGAGGAAAAACTCGAATTAAGCGTGGATTAAAACCGGTTAATTGCGATTCATTTGGAAAAGAGATTTCGTAAGGCAAAAAACTTCCGCAACGGAACGGGGAAGTTACGTTAACCGTTAATGAAGAGTTTTGTTTACCGGATAACAGCTGAAGTTGTCTCCATAACCGATATATTTCGTATAGCTATTTTCTAA
>DCTP01000027.1 GCA_002329625.1 Leptolinea sp. UBA1437 | reverse complement strand
AAAGCCCTCGCAAGTTTACCGCCGCTGCCGGTTATGCGGGCAAAATTGCTCGGTACCATTTTGGCACCCGCTTCACAATTGACCCGTGTTATCGCGGAACCCGGGCGTTCACTCGCCGCGGTGATTCAGGCACACATTTCCAAAGAGGAACCGACTGCCGCCTGATCGTATTGAAATAAATAAAAATATAAATAATAAAATTAGGAGTTTTAAAATGGCTGATATTGAAAAACTTGTTGAAGCGCTAAGCTCTTTAAGTGTTTTAGAAGCTTCAGAATTAGTTAAAGCGTTAGAAGACAAATGGGGTGTTTCCGCCGCAGCGCCTGTAGCGACCGTAGCGGCTGCACCGGTAGCCGAAGCCGCTGCACCGGCTGAAGAAGCAACCGAGTTTGATGTCATCATTAAAGATGCGGGCCCGAAGAAGATCGAGACAATTAAGGTTATCCGTGTTCTCACAAATCTCGGCTTAGTCGAAGCGAAACAAATGGCTGAAACCGCCGGCGCGAAAGTCCTTTCCGCTGTCGGGAAAGAAGCGGCAAATGACGCAAAGAGCAAACTCGAAGCTGCCGGCGCAACCGTTGAAGTAAAACCGGCTTCATAATTTATTTTGTCATCAATCATTTGTTTTTTCATCGGAGTATATTGATTGGATTTCTCCGACAGATCAACAAGACGATGAAAATCAAAAACATGTTTTGGGCTGAACACCCGAAACATGTTTTTTGTTCCCGATTATCGCTTCGGAATGCCCCCGCTGTGGCAAGTCCCGCCGATCTTTTTTCCTTAGCCAAATCCTGCCGGATTTTTATAAGAATCATTAATAACCCGATTTTGTCGAAGCCATTGAAAATCAACGCCTGAACGGTTATGATTCCTTTATCAAAATTTTTTGAAAACGGATCGTTTTTCAAAAAATCATTCTGAAACAGAAGGAACCTATGAGACAAATTCCTTACGGGCTTTGGAAAAGTCCCATCTCTGAGCAGGCAGTCGCTCAACGCGGTAGGATTAATACCTTGAAATGGGGATCGGACAATCGTCTCTATTTCTCCGGGAATCAGGGAGGAAATTCATTTCTTTATGAATATCGCTATGATTCTGGGTTAAAAAGGCTGAACGGCGATTTACCGGTCGGTGGAAATATTGGTTATGGCGGTGGAGATTTTGATGTCCAAAACGAAAGGGTTTTATTCAGTGCCGGGAAACGCGGATTATATCTTCAGAACTTAAACAAACCGACACTTAAACTGCTCACCAATGATCGATATATGACCGCTTCTCCAGTGATAAGTCCAGACGGTCGATTTGTTGCTTATGTGTCTGGTGACGGTACGGACGATCAAATCGCATTGCTGCGTTTGGACGAACGAAGTTGGCCGTTTTTATGGATTCACGGAGCGGATTTTTATATGCAACCGGCTTGGAGTCCACGAGGAAATTATTTTACGTGGGTGGAGTGGAATCATCCGGATATGCCGTGGGACGGTTCAAAAGTGATGATCGGAAAAGTCGATCCGGAAAACGGAACAATCTCCGAAATCACGCATATTGCCGGTAAAATGCCGTTCCCCGCTTCTCAACCGAAATTCTCACCCGATGGGAAAATGTTATCTTACATTCGATCGAACGGCGAATGGGAAGATCTGATCCTACGGAATTTGGATTCCGGAGAGGAAAAAATCTTAGTCCACGGAGATCACTTTGCTTTGACGATTCCGGCTTTTGCCCAGGGAGTGCAGACTTATGACTGGTTTCCGGACAGTCGGCAGCTCGCATTTTTACAAATTTTTGGGACCAGAAGCAAAATTTGTATCGTCTCGGTTGAATCCGGAGAAATCCGAATATTAAATTCTCCGCAATATTCTTCTTTTGACACCATTTCGGTTTCTCCCGAGACCGGAATGATCGCAGCTGTTGCCGACAGCCCGTTACAGCCTACTCAAATTATTCTTATAAATGAAAACGAGATCAAAACTGTCTTTCGGATAAGTGATGATCTGATAAACGAAGAATATATTTCAAAACCGCGAGAGATTTCTTGGGAAGCCCCGGATGGGACTCCAGTTTACGGTATCTTTTATCCGCCAACCAACCCCGATGCACATTGGGTGGGACTTCCGCCTGCTTTTGTTCATATTCACGGCGGACCCACCGGCAAAGCGGATTTACGCTTCAACCCGGAAATACAATTTTTCACTTCCCGTGGATTCGGATATCTTGAAGTAAACTATCGCGGTAGCTGCGGTTATGGGACTAGTTATTTACAAAGTCTGTATGGCAACTGGGGCGTCTATGATGTGGAGGATGCGATTCTCGGAGCGGACTGCTTAAGTGCGTTACGCTTGGCGGATCGAAACCGTCTCTTGATCATCGGCGGAAGCGCCGGCGGTTTTACCGTTCTCAATACCTTAATTCAATATCCGGATTCTTTTAAAGCGGCTGCTTGCCTTTATGGGGTAACTGATCTTTTCGGTTTAGCCATTAATACTCATAAATTGGAATTGCATTATACCGATTCGCTGGTGGGACCGCTTCCGGAAGCCGCTCCAGTTTATGAAAAACGTTCACCCATTCGGCACGTCGAAAAAATCAAAACACCCCTTGCGATTTTCCAGGGGGATGCCGATCCGGTGGTAATTCCTTCTCAATCGAACGAATTGGCAGCGCGTCTAAAATGTCCACATGTTTATCGGCTGTATAAAGAAGAAGGACACGGATTCCGTCGCCCTGAGACAATTACGGATTATCTTTCGACACTTTATTCTTTTGCGACACAATATTTGCTCTAGTCACGTAAGAAAGGTCCTGTTCATCAGCAACTTTCTTTTCTGATTATCTTGCATTTGGCTTGATTTAAGTTATAATTATTACTAAGTTGTAATGAGTTTATTATATTTCTTCTTGATTCCCGGCAGAAAGAATCGGAAGACAAAGAAGCAACAATTAACTGAGGAGAAAAAATATGTTATCGAAACAGATGCAACAAGCTTTAGTGGAACAGATTAATAAAGAATTTCATTCCGCCTATATTTATCTCGGAATGGAAGCATACTTTGAAAATGAGAATTACAAAGGAATGTCCGCCTGGATGAATAAGCAAGTGAAGGAAGAAATCAGTCATGCGATGAAATTTTTCCGCTATGTTTATGAGCGATCTGGCGAAGTTTCCTTAGAAACAATCGAAAAAGTTTCCGTAGATTATAAAAACCCCTTGGATGTCTTTAAAGCCGGCTTGGAACACGAAAAGTTCATCACTTCCAGCATTCACGGACTTTACGATCTGGCTTTGGCTGAAAAAGATTACGGAACACAGGAATTGTTACGTTGGTACATTTCCGAACAGGTGGAAGAAGAAGCCAATTTTGAATATGTTATTTCCTTGTTAGAGAAAAGCGGGGATAGCCCAAGTGGCTTGATGATTTTGGATGGAAAATTAGGAGCTAGAGAATAGCCTTTTTGATTTCATCGTTGCAAAAAAAAGATCGCTTCTACGGAAGCGATCTTTTTTTTTGTGAATTTATTCGTTCAGATATTTTCATCCGCGGAATTTGTTTCCGTCGGCTCTGTTTTGTCATATATATAAGGATCTTCAGGCGGTTCGGCTTCGGAAATAGATTCAGGAATAATCAAATAGCGACTGTTTTCTCCGAAACGAATACGATCCCAATGCCCTTTGACCGTTACCCATTGATCATTCTCCCATTTTTCATTATCCGGCAGATAGACACCCAATCCCTGAGGCAGCGCATCATCATAACAGCACGATAACAATAATCTTCCCACAAAAAATACTTCCTTCGGATCCTCTTCCCGGCGGTAGATAAATCCCAATACTTCAACCGGTTCCCCGATATATTTTTCCGGATGATCGGATAAATAGAGCGTTTTTTGCCAATAAAGGATCCCTTTTTCCGAATCCTCGATCGGTTCTCTCATACTTTCCGGAAGCAACAAAGGTTCGATCTCTGCCCGGATTAAAGTTTCAGTCGGAAGAGTCGATTGAGCAGATTCACAACCGGTTATCAAAAAAGTGAAACCCAATGTACAAATTACAATAAATCGATAAAACCTCATAAAATTTCCGCTCTTTCGTTCGAAATAATACGATCGAAGCCGATCGTTCGGACAACAGTAATATTTTATCGTTAATGATCGATTTAACGATTCATCATCAACGTGACAAATTATAAAAATAGAAGCTTTTTGAAATCCGGACTTCGGATGGGTAAATTTATAACCGGCTCGATCTTTTTTTGATATGGTTGTTTTTTTCTTAGTGATGTTGTCGATTTGTAAATCTATAAAACAACAAAATACATAGAAAAAAGCATTAAAATTGCAAAGCTGTTTTTCTTAAAAGAGAATAACCATCGGAAAGGTCAATTCCCGGAGTTGATTTGTTGGCGGTTAACGAATTTCGGAAGGCGATTCGATCGATTGTTTGATGCCGAATTACTCTTAACGACTTGCTTTTCCATTATGGAATGATCGGTAACATATAATTATTCACTGAGAACTAAGGAGCAAAATGAACAATTCAATTGATTTAAAAGAAAAATTCTTGCTGGACCCTGCTATTCATTTCCTGAATCACGGATCTTTCGGAGCTTGTCCGAAAGAAGTTATCGAGACCTTTTTTTCATGGACGTTGCGGATGGAAAAACAACCGGTCTTATTTTTAGGCCGCGAATATCACGAATTATTAAAAGAAGCCAGAATTATTTTAGCGAACTATTTGAATACGTCAGCCGATTCTGTTGTATATATTCCCAATGCCACTTACGGCGTCAACATCATGGCACGCAGTATCAATCTGAAACCGGGCGATGAGGTTGTCACCAGCAATCAGGAATATGGTGCCTGCGAAAATGTTTGGATAGATTGCTGCCAAAAAAGCAAGGCTATCCTAAAAAAAGCGGACATTCGTCTTCCGTATGGCAGCGATCAGGAACTAATGGATAGCCTATGGGAACAGGTAACTCCTCGGACTCGGGTAATCTATCTCAGCCATTTGACTTCTCCGACCGCCCTGACTTTTCCGATTCGTGAAATATGCAGAAAAGCACATGAAGAAGGCATTATCACCTGTATCGACGGAGCTCATGCGCCGGGGCAGCTGCCTGTGGATCTTCTTTCGCTTGATTGTGATTTTTACACCGGGAACTGTCATAAATGGATGTGTGCACCGAAAGGCTCGGCTTTCCTGTACGTCAGTGAACAGTGGATTCAAAAAGTTGCACCCTTGATTATCAGTTGGGGACATGGTCCTTTTCTGGAAAATGCGGTCGGTAACCCCCTGATTGATTTCAATCAATGGACGGGAACAAACAGTCCATGCGCCGCCTTAAGCGTCCCAGCTGCCATCCGATTCATGGAAGCCAATCATTGGGATCAAGTTCGGAGAGATTGTCATTTGTTATTGCTTGAAACGTTAAGAGAAATTGGGCAGATCACCCGGCTTCCTTTAATTTATCCGAATGACGATGCTTATGCCCAACTGGCGGTCACAGAAATACCCTACCTACCCGATCCTTTGATTCTGAAGAACTTTCTTTATGATCAATATCAGGTTGAAGTCCCGATAATCAGCTGGAACGGACGCACGTTTGTTCGAATTTCGGTTCAAGGTTACAATACTAAAATGGATGTTGAGGCTTTGGTTGAGGGATTAGGAGATTTTTTAGCTCATAAACATGTATAAAAAGCATCTGGTACTGTCGGATATTCATGAAAACGGAGAGAGTCTTTTCCGTTTTATGAGAAAAGCCGAAGCGATGGAATCCGGATTCGATGACATTTGGCTGCTGGGAGATTTGTTTGGGCATTCAAATCAATCGAACGGAAACGCGAAATTTGATCTTGGTTTTTTGAATGCTTTGGATCGATTATCCGATTATCCGATCAGTGCCGTATTTGGGAATTGGGAATATTGGTTGTTGCATCCGGAACGAGATAACACAAGCGAAGCACAGGCAAAGTGCAAAGCGGAATTAGAAGAAAGGCGACAAATCATTACGGAAAGGAAAATCTGGCTTTTTGATAAAATAATGAAAAAAGAAGTGATTTGCTTGCCGGAAGAAAATCCTCAGTTCACTGTTTTTCACGGCTGCAGTTTTCCTTGCCATGACGGGCAGGCATATCATGCCGAGCCCTGTGAGAGTTATTTAAATCCGAAGGATTTGAACATTGTGACCGGCGGACTTTTTGAAAACCGAGAAAATCTGAAAACGCCGCATTTCTTATTCGGACATACCCATATTCCGGGATATTTTGTATATTCCGTTTCAACGTTTGTCAACATATGGCGACAATTTACTCCCTCCGTCCCGGAACAAAAAATAGAATACGGAAACGGCATTCAACGATTCGGAATCAATCCGGGCAGTGCCGGAGTCGAAGGTAAAGATTTTCCGCGCACCGCACTGATTCTGGATACGGAGGAGCAAACCTTTCAATTCCTTGCGGACCGGGAGCCTCTTTATTCCTGAAAGATTTCGCAACCGCACCGCTGAAAAATCAACCGGACTCGGAAAATAGCGCTGACCTGCGTGAGCCATTCGGTCAGGAGAATACGATGAAACAAGATAACTTAGAAAAAATCATAACGGAAGTGAATTCGGTTCGCATACGGGATAAAGTCATCCCGCTTGTGTATACCGGTGTGAAAAATTCGGGTGGTTTTACTTCCGCATTCGAGTTTTCAAATCAGGAAACCGAAGAAAAATACTTTTTGAAGGTTTCCGAAATCGCCGAAGGCTCGAAGGATGAAACTTCGACATTAACCAAAGTAAATTTATTATTCAAAAATGAAATATTATCCGAACCGGACGCCGCAAAGCGTTTGAACTATATGCCGGTTCCCGACGTTTTGACAGACGACATCGATAAGTTCAACGTTGAATTTATGCGAATGTTGGATCGTAACCGCTTCACTGTACAACTTCAAACCGCCGGAAAAGGAATCCCCTGCGAAAAACAATTGCCGGATTCATTGAAAGACCGGGTAACAATCGCTCTTGATTTTGCGAAAATCCTTCGGACTTGCGCAAAGAACAAAATTGCCTACGTCGACATCAAACCGTTGGAACACTTATTTTGGTCGAAAACGGAAGATAAAATTTCCGTCACCTTGATCGATTGGGGAAACTCCCGTCAGAATGCTTCGAGCTTTCTGTTACTGGATGATATTCGTAAGTTTTGCCTTTTTCTTCCCGAATTGATTTACGGTCGAAAAATGCTGGAGGTAATCAATCAAGGCAAATATGAATATCCGATCCAAAAAGAAAATAATCCGATCCTGATTCGTTTGTTGGGACAACTTTCCTTCAATGCCAATAATCCTCCTCTGAACCAAAAATATGCGCTGCTAGTCGGTGATATGTTGGCCGGAAATCTGACCGAAGTACGTGTCCAAAACAAGTGTGTTGAAATTTGGGATGATATTTTACGGGCGTTGAATGAAGCCTTGGATTCTCTCATGACCGAGACAAAAACAACCGTTCTTTCTTATGAATCACTTAAAAAAGAAGCGGAAAACTTTATCCAAAAAGATCCCGAATCCTTTATGGACAAAGATTTCAGAAAGGCAATGGATCCGCGCCTCATTTCACTTGCTTCTTATAAAGGTTGGCTATTGCCGGTCATTCGAACCGTTCAATTTTGGTATGGCAAAGTCGATCTCATTCCTCAGCAGGGTTTTGATGTCTGCATCCGATTTGTCTTGAATGACCAAACAACCTCATTAAATAACGAATTCCAAAAATTGGCGAAGCTGATATCCGAAAAAATTTCCCGAACAAAAAGTTGTCCCGAACTGATTCCGATTCTTCAAGATCATCTCAAGCAGATTCAAGATGTAATCTATGTTTGGGATTTCCTTGCTCAATCAGAAAGCGGACAGATTTCACCTGAGATGTTCCAGGCTGCTTTTACAACCTCCAATCTACGCGTAGTCGATCCGTTCCTTGCCGATGCCTATCGCAAGCAAGCACGGCATATTTCAGAAAATTCTGTCCCGGTCCCTTCTCAAAACAACAAAGTCATAAAACCGGATTCTTCGTCTGAAGAGACGAAGGATTCTAAAATGGAAAATTTCGAAGATCATACAACCGAAATCAAGAAACGAACGCAACCGTTATTGGACGTTTTTTCCCGAGCGAACGGTTTTTCCGAATTAAGAAATATCGGCTTTTTTGCCGATTTGAATGAATTGTTGTCGGGAACAAAAGGGGAAGATTCGTTATTGGTCGAAAAAGAGTTGGAACCTGTCTTCTTAAAAATGTTAGATGAGACGGAGGATTGGATCAATAAAGTCGGCCCCGACCGATTTGTGGTACCTGACGATCAATTAAACAGCCTGGACTGGTCTGCTGTTTTGCCGCAAGCCATTGCCGACATAAGGGTAATCGTAAAAAATAATCCGATTCAAATCGGCGAATTTATCCGCAGTCATATGTTCAATCTGCAAAATGATTTGGCGAGAGCAAGCAGTGCTTCCATCGAATTGAACCAAAAACTGCCAGTTCGTGATCTGCTGCCGAGAATCAAAGCTCTCCGGAAAAAATTGGATACCGAAAATATGGAGCAATTCAAAGCTTTGATCGAAAACGGCGATTTTGAAGCTGCCAAAGAAATAATCGATTTGCATTACATTGAATATCCGGCATTTTATGAGCGATTACGTATAGAAATGAGTCGTCAGCAAGATGAAGGCGAAGATAAAAAAGCTCTGGCCTTGATTAATTCCCTGCTGAATGATCTGTCGACAGCCAGCGGTAACATCGAAACCGGGAAATATTTACGAAACCAAAATAATATCCCTTATGTTCATCAAAAAATCTCAAGCTTTCGTCAGAAGAACATGCAACTTTACGATATTCAGGATGAGCTGGCACGGACAAAAAATCTAGCAAACGAATCCCGTAAAGCCTCAAAAGATTTACAACGGCTGACAACATTGAACCTGGTGTTGTTGGTTGTCGTCATCGTCTTATCTGTCACTTTATTGACAGTGGTCTTGATAAAAAATTTCAATTTGGATCGAAATGTTGCCCGACTGGAAGCGAATTTGTCCAACTTCCAAAAGACCTATATCGCCGCCGAACAAGCGACACCGATCCCGACTCAACCGCCGCTGCCCACTGCCACCATAGTAATCACACCTACGGAAATGCCGATCGCAGTCGCTCCTCTTATTACCGATACCGAGGCTGTTCCCGCCGCTCAATTGACGGAAGATGCTTTGTTAAGCCCGGCTGATTTACATTTGAAATCTTTAATCGGTAAGGATGTTGTGTTTGATCTTGACGGGAATGTCGATCTTTACGGGGATGAATTAATGACTCCGGAGAAAAAGCTGGGAGTTGTCATCAACTATGTTCAAAATGTTCCCGGGAAACTGATCGGATATACGGATAAAATGGTCAATCTGGAAATCCCGTTTAATATCGGAAAGAGCCAAATATCCGCCAGTACCATGCAAAATGTGGCACGCCAAACAAACATTCGTCAATATTCGGAAACCCCGTCCGGTACACCGCCTGTTTTTATATCACAGACCGAAATTGTTTTGACCGCGCCTGCCACAAACTGCGGTGCAACGGCGGAGTCATTCTGTAACGGGACTATTTCGGTTTGGATTCCCCGTGAAAAAATCGAGACATCGATCAAATAACATCGTAATGCACCTGTAAAAGCGAAGAATGGCGGAAAATATCCTCTCAACCCAAATTATGCAATTGATCCTCAACTGGAAGTTAGGGGAAGCGACTGATTTACTCGAAGCAAATCAGTCGGAACTGTCCGTTAAAGATATCTTCGAATTGCGGGGATTGAATGAACGCTATCAGGGATATCTGGACAGTTTCCATGAAGCTGAATCCATTGTTGAAGAAGACCCGGACGCCGCCCAATATGCCGTCGATCAAATTCCGGAAGATATTCGCATTACCTATCCGGGATATGAATCATTACTCTCCAAATTAAACACCGTCCGGGACGTTATCGCTCGGAAACAGGCGTTCGAAAGAGTTGACGAAGCTTATAATGCCATCGTCATCGAATTCAACAGCGCCAAAGCCGCCGAAGCACTTGAGACCGCCAAACAGATATATCCGGATTGGGATCGGGTTCCTGAGCTTCGTGAAAAAATATTGAAAACTTCCGAATTGCAGGAAAAGCTCGAGCGTGGCCTTTATCTTCAAACCGAAGTCAGCGCACTCCGAGAAAAAGGAGGCATCGCCTCTTATCAGAAGGCAATGTCCCTGATTAATGAATATTCTTCACTCGGTTTGGAGTCATACGGGATTGTGCTTTTCGATGCGGATCGCGATCGGGAAGATTTACTTAAAATGATTACGCGAGCGGAAGGAGAAAGTTGGAAAAACCGATTACGCCCCGACGGAATCCCAGCCGAAACGCTCCGTCTTGAGCAATCTATCCGTTCACTTGAAGATGCCGAAAGCAAAAATCTGCGGGTACTATACAACAACAATGCCCGGTTAATGATTTTACTTACAAGCGAACTGCAACAGGAACCCCCTGACAGCGAGCGGGCAATTCAGATTAATTCTCGGATCAATGAATTACGGGAAAAGAATCAAAAGATTCAAACCGATATTCATGATGAAGTGGCAAAACGGGCAAATTCTTATTGCCGGCTGGCGGAAAAGGCACTGGATGCAGGAGAATTAAGCTCCGCTGAAATTAATATCCGTTTGGCAAAGGAAACCGGAAAACCGGCCGTCGAATATGACGAGGGCGATTATCTCGGCGAAGTCAGTCTTCCGACCGAGACATTGGATAAAATCCTTTCGTTGGAAGAACGATATGCCGATGCTTTATCCGTTCGAAATGAAATTGCCGAGAAATACCGAATCATTCGTGACGAATATAACGCGGATGACAATATCACGTTGAATAAATTAATGTCCTGGGTTAATCGGATTGACGATTATTTTGCCCGGGACCCTCATACTCCCGGACTTGCTCAATTCCGTGATGAATTACATAAACGATATGATTCCGTTAAAAGTTATGTATTCGAAAAAGGACTCGCGGAAATCGATCGTGCAATCAACAAAGGCGATCCGGCCGCGGCAAAAGAGAAACTGGATCAGCTTAATTCCCTCAATTTGGATGCGAATGAAAAGAGGACCTTACGGAATCGCCAAACAAGTATCAATCAACTGGAAGATGCAAACAACCAAGTCGAAAATCTGCTGAAAAAAGCGGATGAAATTTTACAAAATGCGCTCAATCCTATTTCAAGCGACAGAGATTCGGTTCGGGAATATGAAGACATCTTTCGGGAAATCGAATCCGTCTATTCTCAAAATGCGGTTAAAGAACCGCAAAACTTAATCGAACGAAAAGAATCCGGGATCCGACAGCTTCAACTGGTCGAGTCAAAAAGAGCGGATTTTGAATCGCTGAAAGCAGCGATGGATCATGGTTTAATCACCATCGAAAGCCTAAAAACCGCTGAAGCGTTCGAGAACAGTGAAAGTATCGAATTAAAGCCGGTAAAGAAAATTCTGGCAGAATTTTGGTTTTTCTGTGCCAAATCCGACAACAATCAATCCAATATTCCCCATTATCTGGCAAAAGCGGAAAAATTCGCGGAAGATTCCGGCGATACCAATCTTTTTGAAGAGGTCAGTCAATTCAGAGTCGATTTCAATAATAAATATATCGAAGGTCAACGGGTAAATTTTATTCTGAACTCGTTGCACAATTTTCAAAACGATAAAGCGTATACGGCCGGGGTCGATTATATTGCGAAAAACATAACCGTCGAAGACCGTAAAAATCCGCAAATTCAACAAGCGGCGGATCGGCTCGAACAACTTTATCGCATTTCGCAATCCGAATTTTATCTTCGGAATGCCAAAGACGCGCTTGCCGACGGAAATTATCAGGATGCGGAAGAAGCGATTACCAAATCGTTGGATTTCTTCTACACATTGGAAGCCGCACAATTCCAAAAGATGATTATCAGCCGCCAACAAGCCGACCGGGCTTTATTAGAAGAAATAGATGACTTCCTTTCCGGCGATATCGGTGAGTCCGGCAAGTTGACAGAAGAACAAGCGGAAGAGATTCGTTATCTTTCGGAAAAAATCAATCAATCGGGAAAACATCAAATCGCGGATAAAAAAACCTGGGCAAAAATCGCAGCCGCACAAAACCGAATCGAAAGAATAATCAATCAAGAGAAGGTCGATTTTAATGACCTGCAGATTCAATTCAATAACAGCCTGATTTTAGGGCTGCAAGGCTTAAACCGGGCGGCCGACATCCTGAAACAAATGGAATCGAGGATCTGGGTCGAAAATCGCAGCCAGCAAATCCTTGAATTGAAACTGAGACTCGATGAGATCAACAACGCTTTTCGCGCACTTTCAGGCATGATCGAACAGGCGAATTCCTTCGTAAGACAGGGAGATTTTCGATCCGCAGAACGAATCTTAAACTCCTTCCAAACCGGAGATCAAGATAAATGGCCGGATTGGCTTAAG
This sequence comes from Leptolinea sp. UBA1437, assembly GCA_002329625.1. GTDB lineage: Bacteria > Chloroflexota > Anaerolineae > Anaerolineales > Anaerolineaceae > Flexilinea. The sequence goes on along the minus strand of DCTP01000027.1, from coordinate 30,874 downwards.
ATTCAAAAAGAAAATGCCGAAAATGAAATTCGTGATCTCAGCGAAAAATATCACCTGATCCAAAGCCGTTTCACCAAAGATTCGTCCGGAAACGGAGATGTCATTGAAAAAGTCAATCGCATATTGGACCCTAAAACATCCGATCCCGCATTGATTTCCGAACTTTCGAATGAATTAAATCAATATAAAACAATTTTGGAAAAAGAAATCAAAGTCGATCCCGAAAAAAATCCTTATATCAAGCAAATTAATTATCTTTTAGGTTTGTTGAATTGGGTTGAATCGTCCGATAACACGATCCGCGGATACGGCATTCGCGGTTCGGAAATCAGTTTGGATGCCATTTACGCAATTCGAAAAAACGCAAGAGATTTCTTCGAGCAAATTCCCGCGGAATTGATCGGAATTCAACCGGGTTTTGCCGCACGGAACAAATGGCTTGAGCAACGAACGCAAGCTCATCAATTATTGACCCAATTAAATGAAAACCCGAAGAAATCAAGGCAAAAACGGAGTGAACGAGGACAGACAATTAAAAATACCATCCGCGAATTGGAACGAATGGAACTTCTTCCGCGGGAAGCCGAGTCCTTACAACGTTATAAAGACACTCTAAAGAAAAAAGCAAGTCGAAAACATCGGTTGGTCGGAGGATTGATTTCCATTATCTTAATTCTGGGCGCACTTTATATGGCTTCGCCAAAATTGATTCCTCTGCTGACGCCTTCGCCGACCCTTTCCCTGACGCCGACTTTATCCGAAACTCCGACATTGACTCTGACAAACACTATTACACCGTCACCTACATTAACCGCGACACCGACTCTGACGATGACGCCCACAGCCACATTCACGTTTACACCTACACCGATGGGGTTAACAGGATTGGTCAATAATAACCGTATCGGAGTTTATGAACTTCCTTCCGGCATGTCGGTTATGATCAGCGACGGATATTTAGAACCAGGAACCAAGGTGAACGTGATTCGGTATTGTGAACCCGATTTCAACAAAGGCGAAATCTGGGCATTAATCTTTTATCCGAGTAAAAACCGCAACACCGGATGGATTCTAGTTCGTTTGCCGGATTCACCGGATTTTGTTTCCCTTTCGGATATAAATATGCCGGCAATCGAAGTGATCCGGGCAAACCCATACCTTAAGATCGAATGCCCGACCCGTTCTTATCAACGTATGCCGGGTGATGAAATCACTTTAACACCCGCCGTTACGCAAACCCCCGAGGAAAAAATTTCAACCGAAAAACCGTAGACTTCCGCTATTCAATCAGTCCGTAAAATTGCGGCAGTTTTTCGACTTCGCTTTCACTGTACTTACAGGCATTATCTAATAATTCAGCGGCTTGATTCAGCTTTTCCTCATTGTTGGCATGAACCGTAAAAAGCGGCATGCCTTTTTTAATCGAATCGCCCACTTTATGGCGGACAATAATCCCCACTCGATGATCGATCGAATCCGCTTTGGTAACCCGACCGGCGCCCAACAAAACGGATGCTTCACCAACCATGCGGGCATTGATTTCCGAAAGCCAACCATCCGATCGGGCATATAAATCTCGAATAATGGGCGCCTTCGGAAATTTAGTGAGATCATCGATATAAGAAACATCCCCGCCCTGGAGACGAACCAATAGCTTCAGACTCTCCAAAGCTTTTCCGGTATGGATCGCATCCTCCGCCATATGACGCGCTTCATCAACGGATTTCGCTTTCTTACCCATTGTAATCATCAACGCGGAAGATTCGATGCAATGCTCATATAAATCCGGAGCGGATTTTTCTCCGCGTAACATACGCACGGCTTCCTGTACTTCCAACGCATTCCCGACGGCGTAACCCAACGGTTGGTTCATATCGGTCAATTCGGCTTTCACGCTTCTCCCGAACTTCTTCCCGATGGACACCATTAATCTTGCCAGTTTCTCCGCTTTTTCAAGTGTTTCCATAAAAGCGCCGTTCCCGACTTTGACATCCAACAAAATAAGCGGGGTTCCAGCGGCGATTTTTTTGCTCATAATGGATGAAGCAATCAAGGGAATAGACGGAACGGTTCCGGTGACGTCTCTCAATGCATATAGCTTTCCGTCAGCCGGAGCGAGATCCGCCGATTGTCCGGAAAGAACCGTACCGTATTGTTTCAGTTGGTTTAAGAATTCCTCTTTCGATAAATTCAGTCGCATTCCGGGAATGGACTCGAATTTGTCAATGGTGCCTCCGCTGAATCCCAATCCTCGCCCGGACATCTTTGCCACCGGCAAACCGCAAGCCGTAACAATGGGTTGAACGATCAGCGTCGTTTTATCGCCCACTCCTCCGGTCGAATGTTTATCCACCGCGATATCCACAATGCCCTTGAGAGATACCATCTCGCCGGATTCCGCCATCGCTCTGGTCAGTGCCGTCGTCTCCCGAGCGGTCATTCCGCGACACAAAACCGCCATCGCCCAAGCTGCCGCTTGATAATCGGGAATTTTTCCTTCGGTATAACCGTCAATAAAAAATCGAATCTCCTCATCGGTTAATGCCTTGGAATCTCTTTTTTTAATAATTATGTCAACCGCATTCATAGAAAACTCCGCTATGGTTTATTGTCTCGGTACCGGATACCAAATCAGAGCGTTATATCCCTGTTCATCTATGGTCACCCCCTGACCGGTAATAACGGGCTTTCCGCCTTGGCAGGTCCATTCGTAAGGAGTGTCGTTCCCGACAACTGCACCCGGTAATGTTATATTATCCATTTCAGCCTTGGCGCATTCGTTTACAGCCGTTTCCGGCGGGGTCGTGCTTAAATTCATTGAAGTCAGGCAAGTCTGGTACATCGAACTGTCGCAGCCAAACACTTGCCCATCCACACAACGCCATACCACATTATGAGCCGTGCCATCCGATTCGGAAATAGCCAGGGCTCGCAATACTTCTTTTTTTATGACTTCCGGGGGATTCGTTCCCGTGTATTCGGGTCCGGGTGTATCAATCGTTCCGACCGCCTCGCAATAATCCCAAGGATCGGTATAAGTTGCTCCAGCCGGCAACGTGCGGGTCACCGATGCATCCGTCCACACGAGAGTACCTTCCGGAAGAGTATATTCCTCAACCGCAACCGGAGTTTCTGCGGTATCCGCTGTGGTTGGGGCAACGGAAGTCTCGTTCGGCACCGTTGAGGTGACAATTTCCCGTGGCAGGTGCTGAACACAGGCAGTCACACAAAGAGGGATCAGAAGGTAACAAAAAAGATTTTTCCGAATCATCGCTGCGCCTTATTCAATAAAATATATCTACGCTTTTAGTATATCGCAACTATAAAATAAGATGGACTATCCGCTTCACCCGCAAGATTACCAAAATAAAAGATCCCGACTCCTTTTGATCAAAAAAAATGATCCGAATGGACTTTTTCGAAAATCTTTTGAATCCCATATTTCCCGCTTGATGGATTATCGAATAGAATTAAACGATAGAAACTTAATGTCGGCTCGGAGAATTTTTATGAATGATCAACAAATTCGACAGATTATGGAAGCCGTTGCAAGCGGTGCGATATCTGTCTCGGAAGGGATAAAAGCGTTGGGCGAGTTTCCCCAGGAATCGGTAGGGAATTTCGCCGTAATCGATCATCAGCGGGAAATCCGCACCGGATTTCCAGAGGTAATCTTCGGACCGGGGAAAACGGAAGAACAGATCGTTGAAATATTTGAAAGATTACATGCTAAAAATCCAAATGTAATGGCATCGCGGATCAGTCCGGAAGTTTATGAACAGATTCGAGAACGCCTGCCATATGCCACCTATGATCCCAATGCCCGAATTCTATATACGAAGGAGAAGCAAGAATTATTGGAAGGGATCACGGTAGCTACCGCCGGCACCGGTGATATTCCGGTTGCCGAAGAAGCCGCTCTGACAGCGGAACTGATGGGAAACCGAGTCGAGCGCATATACGATGTCGGCGTTTCAGGTATTCATCGCCTCTTTAACCGTCTGCCGGATCTCCGAAAAGCAAAAGTCATCATCGTCGTCGCCGGAATGGAAGGAGCGCTCGCCAGCGTCGTAGGCGGGTTGGTTCAATGTCCGGTGATCGCCGTTCCCACCAGCGTCGGCTACGGTTCCAATTTTCACGGCTTAGCTGCTTTGCTTTCGATGTTAAACAGCTGTGCTAACGGTGTCGGGGTTGTGAATATCGATAACGGATACGGTGCGGCTTGTTTGGCTTCCAAAATCAATCATCTCAGAGTTCAAAAGGACCCGCAAGATGACTGAGAAATCGGGATTGGCCTCTGAAACACAGTCAAAATTGGATAAATTACAAGAAATCCTGCGGGAAATGGGATCGGTTATCGTTGCGTTTTCAGGAGGGGTGGACAGCAGCCTTTTGGCATATCTCGCCCATGAAACCTTGGGAGATCGAAGTCTGGCGATCACCGTCTCATCGGAATTGGATCCGCCGGACGCCATCGATACTGCCGAAGCGTTTGCGAAAAAACATCAAATCCCTCATGAAATAATCAAACGGAATCTGTTGAAAGTCGAGTCGATCGCGTCCAATCCGCCGAATCGCTGCTATTACTGCAAGCGCCAAATTCTTTCGGAAATGATCCGTATTGCAAAGGAGCGGAATTTCGCGTTTGTAATCGAAGGACAGAACATCGATGATCTGGGTGATTACCGTCCTGGTCGAGAAGCGATAAAAGAATGCGGCGTTCGCAGTCCCTTTGTCGAAGCCGGGATGACGAAATTGGAGATTCGGGAGATATCAAAAACTTTTCAACTGAATACATGGGATCAACCTTCCACTCCCTGCCTGGCAACTCGTATTCCGTACGGACGGCAAATCGATCAGGAAGATCTCATAAAAATCGGAAAAGGCGAAAATTATTTAAAATCTCTCGGGATTCGAGAATGCCGAGTACGGCTTTACGATTCTGCTGCCGCAATTGAAGTGCCGGAAAGAGATATGAAAATCATTTCGGATCATCGGGAACAGATTGTCAGAATCTTCAACGAAATCGGATTTTTGCATACCACTTTGGACTTAGCGGGATATCAGCGCGGAAGTTTAAATCGGGGACTGGAAAAACCGACCGCTATTTCTGCATCGGAAAAACAAGAATCAATTTCTTCGGATAACAAAATCGAGAATTGATCATTCATTCGGATAAATTTCAACAATGAACAAGGATGTCAAAGCAACCGAACATTTTTTCATGCTGTCCTCCGCGGAAGGGATCCTGTGTTTCCTATATTTATTGTTTCTTCCCGGAGGAAGCGGAGAGGGCAGCCTTTTCGCGTTCAGCCGCGTTCGACTTGCCTTACTCTCGGCAGTTCTGCTGCTAGCCTGTTTATTCGGAATTCCTCTGGTTTCAAAAAATGTATTGAATTTTTGGATTCGTTTAAGTGCCAAAAAAACTTTTCGTTTGTTCGCTTTACTTTTAAGCCAGGGAATTCTTCTATTGGGAACGGCTTTGCTGCGATCTCTGTGGTTACTGTACCGAACGACTGAAGATTATTCTTGGTTTGTGGCTTACAGGCGCTTGTTCCCTCCGGTTGGTTGGCTGGGATTCATTGCAATCCAAACGGTTTTATATTTCCTTTATCGATTTTCGTATGATTTTCGGGAAGTTTTCCGACAAAAAAGTCATCAAAGAAAAATCTTTCTGATTCTGATGGGAATCGGCATCGCCACTGCGGTCGGAATCGCCGTTACCCGAATCGGCTTAGTCAAGGATAATGCTTTTTTCGGGAAGCCGACCGTCCCTTTGCTTGAATGGCATTTGATTTTGGCATTCTTGCTTTGTCTTCTCTGGATGATCATCGAAATGAAACAAAAAGGCAAAATTACTCCTGCCGTGATGAAAGCCATGCCGTTCATTGTTTGGGCGGTTGCAGTCGGGATTTGGCTGGCAATTCCAAACCAACACGGTTTTTTCTCTCCGCCCGGCAGAGCGCCGAATTTCGAAGTTTATCCTTTTTCAGATGGGTCTTTTTACGGACATTATGCCCGCAGTTTGGCTGCAGGGATGGGTTTTAAGGGGCAGGATATTCCTCCTCGGCCTTTATACATCGTATTGTTGGCTGTTTTTCATCTGTTGATCGGCAATCAGTATGACTCGGTGATTCTTTTACAGACCCTTGTATTGGGGATATTGCCGGCTTTGATTTATCTGATCGGGAAAGAACTGCACAGTATCGGAGCCGGATTGGCGGCGGCTTTGCTGTGTATTTTACGGGAAACCAACTCCATCCTCAGCGCACCTTTTGCCCATAACGTCTCCACTACGAAGTACTTTTTTGCTGATTTACCGACCGCCTTGGCTGCTGCGTTTTTCGTACTGATGCTGATACAGTGGCTGAAAGCTCAACACGAAGACAATTATCGTAAAAATGTTTATGCAGTATTAACCGGCGGAGCTTTGGGAATGATGACGCTGATTCGTACTCAGAGTCTGTCATTGATTTTCATCCCGCTCGCCTTTTTGTTTAGCCGGACCCAAAAGCAATTCAGCCGGCGTCTCTCACAATTCATTCTTTTTACCGCAGCCCTCTGTTGTTGTCTATTCCCATGGCTTATTCGCAATAAACAAATAACCGGTAAATTTGTTTTTGATCACCCCGCTACCCAAACCGCCGAGATGGCGATCAGCTACAATTTAGGAGGAATGGATCTGACAAACGAGGAAGGGATGAACGAAGGGGAATATTCCGAAAAACTAACCCGGTCAATTCTGACGTCTGTCAAACAATATCCCAAAGAAATAGCAACTTTCATTACCGCGCATTTTATCAATAACGAAATCTGTAATTTGCGATTATTCCCGTTGCGGGATCGATTAAACCGCCCGACGGAATTAATCAAGCCGACAACACCTTTTTGGGAAGAAATAAACAATGATCAGTTATCGATCTATAACCTGATCTTTTTGGCATTATCCTATGCACTGCTCGCATTCGGCATCTCGGCATCCATGGAAGGTCATGTTCGCGAAGGATTGGTACCGTTGACGGTGATCCTGTTGTTTAATTTCAGCACTGCCGTCGGACGTTATTCTGCGGGAAGATATCTGATCCCAGTTGACTGGATCATCTTTTTATATGGTGGAATCGGAATAGCCGAATGGCTATACCGGTCATTTCGACTGAGCGGTTTTACTCCGCCACAGACGCCAAACGAAGAAACCGAACGGGAAGCTGCCCAATCCGTTCAGCCAGCTAAACTTCATCCAAAGCGAAAACTCGGTTTATATCTCGGGATTTTTTTAGCAATTGGTTTATCGCTTCCTCTTTCCGAAAGAATCATTCCGATGAGATTCGAACCGGCATCACGGGAAGCTGTGCTTTCAAAACTCGAAGTCGATCCGAATGACTACGATACCGCTGACGCTGTCATCATGAAAGCCATCGCGATTTACCCGCGATATTATGCCGCGGGAGAGGGTGAACCGGAAAGCGCAAAACAGGGATACGGAGTTTCCGATTATGGCCGACTCATTTTTCTGACCCTTTCTCCCGGCGGTTTCGGGACGATCGAGCTTCGAACCGAAACCGTTCCCGCTTATTTCCCCGATAATTCCGAAATCTGGATGGTGGGCCATTCACAAGTNNCGAGATCTGGATGGTGGGTCATTCACAAGGTGCCACCACCGTAGCGGATCTGATTCTGGTACAAAACGGAGATCGTTCGTATCGGTATACCGGTGACTCGAAATCAAAATAAGATCGGTTTCTGCTAAAATAAATGCAACAAATCTACAGTGGGAATAAAGAAGGGATGAAATATGCGGTTTTTAATTGCGGGATTTGGTTCGATCGGGCGAAGGCACTTGAGAAACCTTCGTGCATGCGGACAAAATGATTTGGTGCTGTTGCGTTCGAACCATAGCACCTTACCGACCGATGAAATCGGAGATATTCCGGTTGAAACAGAAATAGACAAAGCAATGGCTCATCATCCGGACGGCGTAATTATCGCCAATCCGACCGCTTTCCATCTGGACGTCGCCATTCCCGCAGCAAAAGCCGGCTGTTCCATCCTGATGGAAAAACCAATTACCGATCAAATTGAAAGAATAGGCGAATTAGAATCCGCTCTTAAAGCCGGTAACGGGAAATTATTGATGGGTTTTCAATTTCGCTTTCATCCCGGCTTGTTGAAAATAAAGGAATTGATGCAAACCGGTGCAATCGGGCAACCGCTTTCTTTTCAAGCCTGTTGGAGCGAATACCTGCCGGATTGGCATCCGTGGGAAGATTATCGAAAAAGTTACAGTGCACGAAAAGACTTAGGCGGTGGTGTGGCTTTGACCCTGTGCCATCCTTTCGACTATGTTCGTTGGCTTTTCGGTGAAGTGGATTTCATCTGGGGCTATAACGGCAAAATCAGTGATTTGGAAATTTCCGTTGACGATGTCGCCGAAGTCGGCGTGAAAATGGAAAATAATTTGGTCGGATCGATTCATTTGGATTACTTTCGACGATTTGTGCGCAATGACCTGGAAATTACCGGTACGCAAGGGGTTTTACATTGGAACAATTCTGACGCATGCGTGACGTTGCAAAACGCAGTCAATCCGGAATCGGTTATTATCCCTCCCGTCGAACCGTTTGAACGCAATCAGTTGTTTCTTGAAGAGATGAAACATTTTATTGCGGTTACAAAACGAGAGGTCGAACCCTCTTGTACACTCCATGACGGGTTAATTACGGAACAACTAATCAACGCGGTGAAGCGTTCCTGGGATGAAAAACGGATCATCGATTTTAAGAAGGAACAAAATCTTGGTTAGTTTTTTTAGAAAACGAACTCTTTTTTTTATTATTTTGTGGTTCGTGCTCCTGTCTATAATTTTTACCTGGCCGCTGGTAACTCACCTGACCCATGAAATAGCCGGGGACATCGGCGATAATATTTATTTTATTTGGATGATCGGTTGGGTCAAAAAAGCGCTCTTTCAGATCCATGCCAATCCCTTGGATGTCTGGTTCTTAAATTATCCAGAGGGTTGGAATCTGGCACGAACCGAGATGGCTCCGGCGCAATTGGCTTTGGCATTACCCTTCAGTTTAATCGGCGGCGAAACTTTCGGCTATAACATGGCGATGCTGCTCAGTTTCATCCTTGCCGGAACAATGATGTTCAGCTGGGTCAGGCATTTGAGCGGGTCCGCTTTAGCGGGTTGGATCGGCGGTACCGTTTTTGCCTGCCTACCTTATTGGCACTCACATTTTCTGGCAGGCCATTTGAATCTATGCGGAACCCAATGGATCCCACTTTTCTTCTGGGGCTGGTTTGATATGCTGCGACCGGGTATCGGACAATTTCGAAAGAAATCTGCAATATTGGCGGCATTGGGATTGGGGTTGACCGCATTCTGCTCTCAATACTATGTATTTATGTTGATTTTTGTCGCCGCCATACAAGGGATTTTGCTCATTCTTCCGAACCGAATTTCTCAATTAAAAGATATGGCTTTTTGGAAAACCTTTGGACTTTTCCTATTAATTGCTTTGCCGCTTTTGATCCTTGCCGAGTTGCCGTTTTTGACCTTGGCAAGCTCCGGAGGGATGCCTGATCGAGACTGGGGCAGCGCCAGTATGTATTCGGCAAGTCCGACCGATTTCTTATTGCCCGCCACAACCCATTTCATTTTCGGAAAATGGGTCGGCAGCCATTTCCACCGTGATTTGTGGATTGAAGCAACATTATATGTGGGAATCATTTCATTGATTCTTTATTTACATGGAATGGTTCGAAAGAAAAAAGAACAAAATTGGATTTGGTCAGCCCTGACAATCGGGATTGTTTGCGCGGTAATTTTAGCTATGGGAACTGATTTACATTGGAATGAACAGCCTGTTATCATTTCTCTGCCTCGATTTTTACAAAATATACTGCAAAAAGACTCTGCCAGAATTTATCTGCCGGGGCTGATTCTATATAAATATTTTCCGTTCTTCGGAAAAATGCGCGCATTAATGCGCTTCGGACTGTTTGCATTGGTTTTTATTGCCTGCGGAGCGGGTTTAGGTGCGAAAGCACTTCTTAATAACGCCAAAAATCATACAACCTTAATCTCGGTTCTATTAATCGCACTGATTATCCTGGATTTCGCCCCCAGACCGATTGACCGGTTTTCCGAAATTAAACCGCGTCCGGTCGATCTCTGGCTATCCGAACGCCCAGAAACCGGCTCAGTCATGAACATTCCCTTTGAACTGAATGATGACCAAGCTGCCACATACTATACTTTATATAATAACAAACCATTTATCGGTGGGTTCTTCAACGCCTTCCCCCCATCACAATACCGGAGCATTCAAGGGATCATGGATACTTTCCCGAGCGCGGAAAGCCTCGAAAAAGCTCGAGAATTGAAAGTGGATTTCTTCCTGTTCGATTTAGAAGCGCTGGATTCTCTAATCGGGCAAAATTCGACCGCTCGCTGGCAGACACTTGAAGAACTGAAAAATCAATGCCGGGAAAACGGTTTGGTTGAATTGGCTACCTTTGATAATTTGTCGGTGTATGGTTTTAAAGAAGATGATGAAAATAAATAATCAAAAAGCGATATGGGGATTGGCTGTTTTGCCCGCTGTTCTCGGATGTTATTTACTGGCGATAAGCATGCGCCGGGGACCGGGAGTGGGAGGCGATGCCACGATTTACATCACTGCCGCCCGAAATCTGTTGGCTGGAAAAGGATTGGGGCTGATAAATCCGGCGGGAGAATTCAGGCTTCTTCCTTATTTTCCTCCTTTCTATCCGCTTTTGTTGGCATTTTTCGGTTGGCTCGGTCTCGATCCGGCCGGCTTTGCCGGGCCATTAAATATTATTCTTTTTGCCGCCACCGTTTTCGCGGTTGCCAAAACAATTTCACAATGCGCCGAAAAATGGATTGCCGGACTTCTGGCGGGCACTTTGTTGGCAACTTCACCGATTTTAATACCAGTTTATTCCTGGGCTATGTCCGAACCTTTGAGCATCGCATTGATGGCAATCGGATTCCTTACATTGGCACAATATCTGTCAACGGGACGGCGTAGCCGGCTGTTCATTAGCGCAGTCAGCTGCGGCCTTTCTTTTCTGACCCGTTACAGTATGGCAGCTTGTTTGATCTGCGCTTGTTTGATTTTGTTGTTTGCTCAGAAAAAACAATTTCGCATTCGTTTGAGCGAAGCCGTTGTTTATGGTTTGATCGCTTTTCTTCCTATGCTGATTTGGCTGATTTATGATATCCGAATGACTTCGACGGTGGCATCCCGCAGTATCTTGGAAAATGTAAATTTGTGGGAGGAAATCAGACGCTTTAATAGTCAGTTGCAGCCGGTCTTTTTACAATGGCTTTTACCGGATTCGTTCATAAATTCGCAATCAATTCCAGTTTGGATAAAACCTATCGTCTATTCTCTGATCCTTGTCTTTCCATTCATCATTTGCATCGCGGTTTTGCATCAAAACACTGACAATCTAAACGATCGGATTCTCAATTTCTTATCGTTGATATTTTGTTCTTTTTTCTATATCTATCTTTTTGTGATTTTGCTAACCTCCGTCACCACTTATCCGCCGATTACGATCGGATCGCGGATGCTTTCACCGGCACATTTCAGCTTTCTCTGTTTGATCGGTTCGGTTTATGCAAGATTATTGCGCCACCGGCAAAACTCTTCCGGACTGAAATACATTATCACTTTCTGTCTTATCGGTTTGGCAGCGACTTATGGATTGCGATCGATTCGTATCGCCCGCCAGAATGCGATCGACGGATTAGGGTACAATTCGGTCAAGTGGAGAGAATCAGAGACAGTTGCTTATATTCGTGATCATATTCCGCCCGAACAACTAATCGTAACCAACGAAGAAACAGCCCTGCTATTTTTGTTAAACCGAATTACCTGGCCGATACATGAAGTGTATGTCAATCAGCCGGATGAGATTTTTTACGCATATGAAAGCCAGAATTCTCAAGATACCGACGCAGGCAGATCCGCTTTTCAACGGGGCGAAGCATTCCTGGTCGTATTCGATACTTTTGAAGATCAGATGAGAGACATCTACGGTCAGGATACTCAAAAAAGGATCGAAGCCTTGTTTAAAAACCTGAAAGTGGTAGCGGACACGGATGACGGCGTCATTTACACCTTAAACAAGGAATAATTTATGTTGGTTTGCTTCGGGATCATCGGACTGCTTCAAAACATTTTCTTACCGGGATTAATCCTCCTGAAGGTTTTTAAAATTCGCGGCGGATTAATAGAACGGTTTCTTTATTTGTTCCCTTTAAGTCTGGTTACCAACTATTTGATCATTTTTCTGCTTGCTGCCTTAAGAATTTATACCCGGCCGATTCTATCGCTCTTGATCGCTTTTGAAATCTTTGCCTTGTTGTTTCTTTTTCGGCGATCATTCCGAACACCACTGAAAGAAATTCTTTTTATTATTGAAAAAAGCATAAAAAAAGAACTGATCCCTTTAACAACAACTTTTTCCCAATTTTCTCATAGCGGTCGAGAAATCATTCAAAATGCGTTGTGGATTTTAAGCGGGTTCGGTTCGGTCTCTGCTATTTTATGGGGGATTCATGTCTGGCGTTTGAACTTCGGAACAATTTTCAGCGGCTGGGATACGCTTTTCTCGTGGAACGCATTTGCGGAAACCTGGGCAACCAATCAAATTCCAGCTTTTCGCGGATCCTATCCGCAACTTGTCGCATCCAATTGGTCAATAAGCTATGTGCTACAGGGTAACAACCCGGTTCAATTCTTTAACACACTCATCCCGCCTTTATTCTTTCTGTGGATTTTCCTGATGCTTTTTGATTTAGGTTTCCAAAAGAAAGAAACCGGTTTCTTTTTCGCAGCGATTATCGCTCGCTATATGATGAAAAAATTGATGGGGGATCAGATATTTAATGGTTATATGGATGTCCCGGCAGCGAGCATGGTCCTCCTATCGCTGTATACAATTCTGAAAGGGAATGATCGATCTGACAAAGATCAGCAGCAGAGCATCTTCCTGAGTCTGGTCTTTGCTTCCGAAGCAGCCGTAACCAAACAATCCGGACTCATTGCGCTGATTGTTGCACCGTTTTTAATCCATCGATGTCTGAAAGCCGCCGTACAGCAAATTTCACAAAAACAGAAGATCGGATGGATAATCATTTGTTCTGGGATTGTTCTCCCCTGGTATTTCGGCGGGCTGATTTACTGGATGATAAATCCTGATACCGGTGCTNNGGTGCTCAGATCGTTGATCAGGGGATTGTCCAATTCAATCAACGGTATGAATGGTCGCATAAATTTTATTTAATCCGGCAATCACTCGGTAAATACTTCTATGTTTTTTTGATCAGTTTAATCGGACTTCCGTTCGTTCCGAAGAAATATCGGCTTCCTTTTTTCTTAGCGTCATGGCCGATCGTCATCCTTTGGGCTTTGTTTTTTACTTACGATACTCGAAATTTGGCAGTTGCTCTGCCGCCATTAGCGATTCTTTGTGGTTTCGCGTTTGACGGATTAATTCAAAAAATAATACTCTTTATGGAGAGATGGGGTGTCGCAAAGATTGCAGTAGGGATTCCATTCATACTCATTCTCGCGATCGGATTAATCATCTTCATCAACCTCTTGCCCGATGAAAAATTACGTCAAGAACAGGATAATCAAAAAAAGAGTTTATTTGGAGCCGGATTAAATCAGGAATTATTATACGGTGTTCTGGGCGAGACGCATGAAACCGCGGATATTCTAACCAACTATCCGGCATATTTTCTTCCCGGATACGGAAATTGCTGCGAAAAAGTCGATTTTAAAGATTCCATCATGTTCGAACAAAAACTCTCTCAAAGTCATATCCGTTATTTGCTCATTCCCCAATTTGTCGAAAACCTTTCCTGGGAGTCCTATGATGTTCTCAATCGTTGTACGGAAAGCGGGAAATGTGCGTTGCTAAGCTGCAGTAACGGATATTACATCCCATATTGCCTATATACAGTCAATCCATAATCTTGTACAATTAGAGAAAAATCAATACAACTTTATTTCATATTTTTGGGAAATCGGCATTATTGAATCACTTGGCTCAATAATCGGAATGGTTAATAAATAAACGCTTTATCTTTTGACTGATTAATCATTCATTTGAAAACAAAGATAAAAAAAGCTGACTTCATAAATGATTAATCTTCCGCCGTTAAAATGAAAAAGGAGGATTATCGAATTAGAAAAACAAAATGCCACCCTATCATTCCGGAAGAAGTTTTCTTTCATCGGAAATATTTTTGAGTTTAAAAGTTTCTTTGAGCGGTTGACAGATTACGGATCACCGTTCAAAAAACCATTCCTGTAGTTATCAAAAGAGTTATTTTGTAGTTTTATTGGTAACGATTAGAAAGGGAAAAATATGAAAAAAATTATCATTTTCTTTTTTACGATGGCACTTGCCTTTACGGCTTCACTTCCTGCCTTAGCTCAAACTGAATCAGAAGAAATGGATACAGACATCCAATCCGAGGACAATCAAGAGTATTACGATAATCTATATCAATGTTTTGCCCTGTTGGATTTGTATAAAGATGATTTAGATTCCTTTTCGTCCGGGGAAATAAGTACCCTCACTCAAAAATGGAAAGACACCCGAAATAACCTTCGGTGGGATTCGGCAGTTAGCTGCGGGTATATCATGTCGGTAATAGAACCGGATGAGTTAAGGGATTATGAAAGCGAACTGGTATACGGATCTTATTATCAGATGGCTGCGATTGAGCTGTATATTTTGAGCATTAATAACAATAACGACCCAACGCTGTATAGTTTGTACCAACAGATGGCCGAAGCGGCTCAAAATAATTACTCGATCATTCCGAAATAACTCTACAAAGAGCAAAACACGTTCAATTATTAAATCTACTTTCGAGACGGTAAGTCGTCCGATGAATCCTTAAGAAATAATCGAAGTATACAAGGGAAAGTATGGCTTACCGTTTCCATTCCGAGAAAAGAAAGGGAATAAATTATGAAAAAAAGGATTGCTTTTGGTATTGTTTTCGTTTTGATGATCTTGTGTGTTGCACCTGTCAGTGCTTTTTCAGGTTCTCGGCAGTTGTACGATCAAACCGAATTATTCGATGATGATTATTATGCAAAACTTGAGCAATGTTTTTCCATTCTTGATAATTATCAAGAGGATTTGGATTCCGTCTATTCTGGAGAAATCTTGACCATTTCGGAAAACTGGCACGTAATTCGGGATAATCTGCGTTGGGATGTTGGTGTAACCTGCGGATATATCATGGCGGCGCAGGTGCCCGAAAATTTAAGTGATTATGCCTATCATATTTTTATGGGTGCTTATCATGAAATTGCCGCAGTTGAATTTTATATCCAGTGCATCAGTAACGATAATGATCCGAAATTATATGATCTCTATCAAGAAATGTTATCCATAGCCAAAGATTTTTACTCATATATTCCAATAAGGGGACATTAAAAAACGAAAAGAAAACAATTTCTATTCTTGCGATTAAATGGATCGTTAGCCGGATACAAAAAGGCTAAAAACCACCTTGCTGTCTTTTTGTATCCGATTTCAAGCCAACCTAGTACCCAGTATTCTTCCAAAATTCCATTTCTTTTTCTCCTACATTAATATTTCGAAATATTTCCAAAATTGGGTGCCATCTGTTGTATAATACCGAGTTGCTTGTTTCGAAAATAAAACAGAAAGGACCAGAGTTTTTGGGAATTAGGGTAATGTTTTAGTCAATATGGTGCATTATGAGATCAGCCATCCCCAACTTCTTGAAATAAGAGACGGAACCTACGCCGAAACAACTTTTGGTCCGGATCAGGTTTGGTATCCCGATCGTTGGTTACGAAAATCTGGATGCGGACCTACATCTGCATCTCTTTTGATGGCTTATTATGCGTTCACCCGCCCCGAACTTCGTAGCCTTTATATTGCGGATGATCTGACCCGACAGAGTTTTATCCGTCAGATGCAAGAAATGAGTCGCTTTATTAAGCCCGGTATGATGGGGGTGGATAAAATCAGTAAATATGTTGACGGCGTAATTCAGTTCGCCGATGAAAAAGGGATCACATTATCTCCCCATGTTTTTGAGGTAGGCGAAAAGAACGATGCTCGGCGGAATGAGCTGCAAGGGCTCGCCGATTTTGTAAGCAAAGGATTATCTTCGGACAGTCCTCTGGGATTTTTAGTTCTTTCCCGCGGAAACGAGAAGCATCTGCAAAATTGGCATTGGATTACCGTCACCGGTGCGGATATTACGGAGGATACCATCCGCGCTACCGCTTCTGATGAAGGCAAGAAAAAAACCTTTGATTTATCCCTTTGGTATCATACAACCTCGATGAACGGCGGTTTGGTTTATTTCACCGCCTAACATGATTTCCGATCTGTTTGGAATATGACATTTCTCACTATTGACAATTTACAGGTGATTGTCTATTATTTTTAATGCAACCGATTGCACTACTTATTAAAGATTTGCGAAAAGTAATAAATCTTTATGAGTACATTCTGTAAAATAATCATACAACCGTTTGCATTGAGGATCAATGACAGTTACCATTCGCGATATAGCCAAAAAGGCCGGCGTTTCCCCTTCAACCGTTTCTCGAGTTATTAATGGAAAGTCCGTAATTTCAAATGAGACGCGTAATAAGATTTTTGCGGTGATGGAAGAACTGGATTTTCATCCCAACAGTCTTGCGAGGAATCTGGCTAACGGGAGTTCCAGAGCACTCGCTCTGGTGATTAACGCCGAGGATAAAAAATCTTTTTCGAACCAATATTTCACTCACAGCGTTTTCGGAATCGAACAGATTGCCCAGACCAACGGATATAACCTGATCATCACCCACAACCAATCCAAAGGGATGACACCGATCGAACAACTGATCTACGAAAAAAAAGCCGACGGAATTATTTTGCCGCCTTCTCTGATCACCATATCATTACTGAAAAAACTCTTAAATCAAAAATTCCCTTTTGTGGTTCTCGGAGAACCGCCTTTTATGCGGAACGAGGTTAATTGGGTCGATATTAATAATGCGCAAGGCAGCGAATCCGCCGTTAATCATTTATTGGAAAAAGGATACCGATCCATCGTTTTTGTCGGAGAAAATCAACAGCAGATTTTTACCAAGAACAGAATAGCCGGCTTTCGTGATGCTTTGGGAAAGCAGGGGATTGAGCCTCGACAAGACTTTATCATCGAATCGGACGGAACTCAGGAAGCAGCCTATCGAATCGCAATATCTTTCTTACAAAAAACGGACCCACCCGATGCATTTTTATGCAGTGACAATACGATCGCTTTCGGAATTTTGAAAGCGGTTAAATCATTGGAACGGGCCATTCCGCAAGAAATCGGGATTGTCACTTTTGATAATTATCCGTTAGCACAATATACCGAACCGTCTCTGACTTCCATTGACGTTGACACCTATCTTCTAGGCGAACATGCAGCTTTTGTATTATTGAAAACTATTGAAAACGAAACAAATATTCAGCATATATTGGTCGGCACAAAACTATTTCAACGAGAATCGACGGACAGGAATTTATGAATCAAGCGGCTATTTTTTATCGGGCAACCCGAGAATTTATTCTTCCCGTTTCCAGGCAAGATCTTTTTATTCATCTGACAGCCGCCAGAAGTGACATTCGAGAATGCCGGGTCGTTTTTTGGAAGCGAAATCAAACAGACACCGCTTCCGTCCGTTTCAGTGACATGAAAGTTGCTTATCGCGACGCCATCCATGACGATTTCCGGACCGTCATCTCTTTCCCGGAACCGGTGCATTACATAAAATACTATTTCGAGTTGATCGATTTTACGGGGGATATCCGCTTTTTATCCGAAAATGGATTGAGTGACGAAAAACCTTCGGATGGTTTTTTCGAATTTTTGTATGCAAATACCGCAGACGTATTCTCTGTCCCCGAATGGGCAAAAGGGATCATCTATTATCAAATATTTCCCGATCGATTTTATCGAAGTAAGTACGCCCCAGAATCCTCCCATTTGGTTCATTGGGATAGTATTCCTGAGCAGGATAATTATTTCGGCGGGGATTTGCGTGGAATTATCGAAAAATTCGATTACCTGAAAGAGTTGGGAGCGGAATGTATCTATCTGACACCGATTTTCAAAGCCGAATTCAATCATAAATATGCGACAACGGATTATTTCACCGTCGATCCGGCGTTCGGAACTATAACCGACCTGCAAGATTTGGTCAAATTAGCCCATTCAAATGGAGTGAAAATAATTTTGGACGGGGTATTTAACCATGTCGCCAGAAGTTTCCCGCAATTTTCCGATTTGCTGGCACGAGGAGAAAACTCATCCTATAAGGAATGGTTTTATCCGTCTGATTTTCCTCTGACTTCCAACCCATTAAACTATGAATGCGTCGGTGATTATCCGTATATGCCCAAGTTACGGACCGCTCATTCGGATGTGCGAGATTTTATTCTTTCGGTGATGATTTATTGGATCGAACAAACGGGAATCGACGGTTGGCGATTGGATGTGGCGGATGAAATGGAAATGAGCACCCTTCAAACGATCCGGATGGTACTAAAGGAAAGATATCCCGATGTTCTTTTGCTCGGTGAAACCTGGGGAGATGCATTTCGGTTGGTCGGTAACGGTGATCAGATGGACAGCGCCATGAATTACCTTTTTCGAAATGCCATTTTGGATTGGATCGCCAAGGGAAAGATCCGTGCGACTGATTTTGACCGACGGATCAATCAACTGCTGTCAAAATACAACGACCTCACCAATTCGGTAATGTATAACCTAATCGGCAGCCACGATACGGCTCGGTTTCTTTCCGAAGCCGGAGAAAACAAGAACAAATTGAAACTCGCCGCAGCCTTCCAAATGACATTCTGTGGTTCGCCCGCCATTTATTACGGGGATGAAATCGGAATGATGGGGGAAAATGATCCGGGGTGCCGAGGGGGGATGATTTGGGATCAGGAATCTCAGGATAGAGATTTATTCCGATGGTATCGTCGTTTCATCGAACTACGGAAAGCTCACTCCGCTCTACGTAAAGGAACCTTCCGCTCAAACTTTTGTGATGACGAAAATAATATCTATGGATTTATACGGCAGACAGCGGACGAAACGCTGCTAATTCTTATGAATAACAGCGAAAATTATTCGGAGGTTATCCTTCCGGTTCCGGATCGAGAAGCGGAATATCGGGAATTATTTTCTTCGACACTCCGTCATCCCGCAATGCTCCAAGCCGGAGTGACTTTTTACAACCAGGAAATCACGGAATATCAGGGACAGCTATCGATTCCGATGGATCCCTATTCCGTACAAATATATCAAAAGGAGAAATAATATGAACAAGAAAAAGAAATTTCTGGCGATCATGCTCGCAGTTGTCTTATTAAGCCTGTCAGCTATCGCAGCCGGTGCAATGTCGCCAGAAAACCAAACAGAAGAAATCACGATTGATTTCTGGCACCATTATAGCGCACAGTCCGCCGAGAACGAAACATTGGTCAATGTTTTGATTCCAAAGTTCGAAAGTGAGAACCCCGGAATCAAGGTCAATGCGGTTTCACACGAATGGGCAGAACTACACAATAAAATCCTGATCAGCGCCGGTACCGGAAGTCTTCCGGACGTCGCTCGCTGCGATATCGCCTGGCTACCCGAATTCCAGAAAATGGGCGTCTTAGTTCCTTTGGATCAGGAAATGCCTGATTTCGCCGATGTCTCCGGTAAACTTCTTGAAAGCGCCATGAGCACAGCAAAAATACAGGATCATTATTACGGCTTGGGATTAAATACCAATACCAAAATCCTCTTCTATAACGAAAAAATGCTGAAAGATGCCGGAGTTGCCGTACCGACCACTATGGATGAATTAATATCCGCAATCAAAGCACTGTCAGGTACGAATGCGGATGGACAGCAAGTTTGGGGATGGGATGAACCCGGACTATATGGTTGGAACCTTTGCCCGTTTATTTGGTCGTTCGGCGGTTCGTTGACAAATGAAGATCAAACCGTCGCAACCGGATATATCAACAGCCCAGCCTCGGTAAAAGCCATTGATACCT
Source organism: Leptolinea sp. UBA1437 (assembly GCA_002329625.1). Classification (GTDB taxonomy): domain Bacteria; phylum Chloroflexota; class Anaerolineae; order Anaerolineales; family Anaerolineaceae; genus Flexilinea. Next base: position 10,741 of record DCTP01000027.1, on the reverse strand, counting down.
TCGTTTCTTTATACAAAGAAGGCGCTTTAACCGGATTCAACAGCGGAGATATTCCGATGACCGACGGATTCGGCACCAATCGATATGCAATGATGCTGGAAGGACCTTGGAAAATCGCCGAGCTTCAAGGCGCCTATCCGGATTTGGCATACGGTACCGCTCCGATGCCTGCGGGGGAAGGCGGATCGGTCTCTGTCTTGGGCGGTGAGGATATTGCCATGTTCAACACAGCCAAAAAAGAAGCCGCATGGAAATTCATGCAATTCATGACCAGCGATTTTGCCCAAATTGAAATGGCAAAATGCGGTCAAATTCCGGTCAACAAGTCAGCATTGGAAGATGCAACCGTCAAAAATGCCGCTTTCGCTCCGTTTTTGGAAGCGATCAAGACCGCTAAAGCCAGACCGACAGTAGCAGCCTGGTCTGAAATGGATAATGAATTAAATGTTGCAGTGACGGCAATTATCAATGGCGAAAAAACAACGCAGCAAGCGTTGGATGATCTGGCTGGTGTTTGGGATCAATTACTGACCCAATAAAAAAGTTTTTAGCTCGAATCGAACGAGTGAGCGTGTCAGAGCCAATCGATTCTGACACGCTCACTCAAGGCAGCGTCGAATCGGAGTTGCGGAAAAAATGAAAACCAAATCAAACAAGAATAAAATCCAAATTTTCCTGCTGCTGTTACCCGGTTTGGCGGTTTTTTGTTTTTTCACTGTTTATCCGATTATCAAGCTTTTTCTGATGAGCTTCAGTAAATGGGATTTCACTTCGATGCGGCAACAAGAATTTATTGGCTTGCAGAATTATCGTGAAGTTTTGGCTGATAAATTTTTCTGGACATCTTTCACAAATACGATCGTTTATACACTAGTGACCGTACCTTTACAAATGATACTGGGGCTCTTCGTTGCGATATTGGTGAATGGCATTAAAAAGTTTCAGGTAACTTTCCGGGTTTTGAATTATTTACCGGTTATCACCTCTTGGGTCATCGCTTCCCTGATTTTTCGTTATGTATTTAATACGGAAGGACTCTTAAATTATTTTCTTTCTCAGGTTTTGCATGTCACCGCCTCCAATATCCGTTGGCTCGATTCCCGTTGGTCCGGATTAACGGTTGCGATGATTCTCGGAATTTGGAAAGGAATCGGATGGAACATGGTAATTTTTCTGGCCGCTTTACAACAGGTTCCGATTGATTTATATGAAGCGGCAGCAATTGACGGTTGCAACGGGATTCAAAAATTTTTCAAAATCACCTTGCCTGGGATAAAAGGAACGATCCTCTTTGTATGGGTCATGCTTACGATCGGCGGCTTCAATGTATTTACTTCCATCAAAATGATAACCGGCGGGAATCCTGCTCATCAAACGGATACCATATTGACATGGATGTATTACAAAGCTTTCAGCACCGGTAAATTCGGATATTCCGCGGCCGTATCATTCATCATGGCCTTTACACTCGGAATTATGGCGATTTTTCAATTCAAAGCGATGCGCAATCGCGACAGGGAATTGGAGGAAATCGGATGAAAGAAAAAAAGAGCGTTATCTTTTTTCGGTATGCCTTATTGACAATCGGAGTGATTCTTTCTTGCTTACCGATGATTTATATGATCAGCACCTCTCTGCGTCCCAACGGTGCATTATATGAATATCCGCCCCGATTTTTCCCCAAGTTACAGGATGTAACTGTTGAAAATTATCAATATATCATCAGCCAGAATAAGTTCTATATCAATTTTTTCAACAGCGTCATCGTGTCAGTATCGACCGTCGCGCTTGCCGCCATCATTTCCTCCGGTTTGGCTTTCGTGATCGCTCGATTTCAATTTCCGGGTCGTAAGGTTTTGTTTGGTTTTATTATCATCACAATGATCATTCCCGGAACCACATTAATTGTTCCCCAGTTCGAACTTGCGGTAAAACTGAAGGTCGTCAATAAACTTTGGGGATTAATTCCTTTTTACACGGCATGGGTCATTCCCTTTTCCACTTTTATGATCAAAGGGTTTATGGAGAATATTCCCGATGAGATCATCGAAGCCGCAACCATCGATGGAGCGGATATATTTACCGTCTTTTTCAGAATCGCCATCCCGCTTTCGACACCGGCTATCGCGTCTGTTTCCATTTTTAATTTTCTGACCGCTTGGGAAGAATATCCCTGGGCAAATACAGTGATCAACGATAACGCCATTCGGACTTTACCGATTGCGATCGCCGGCTTCTTCGGCCAGCATCAATTTACGCAATGGGGATATGTATTTGCCATGTCCGCATTAAGTTTGATCCCGGTAATTTTGGTCTTTATCCTGTTCCAAAAATATTTTGTGACGGGATTAACCGCCGGAAGTGTCAAAGGATAAAGGGATGGGAATCGCGTTGCTTCCCATCGATAAAAAAATCGGTTAAAACTTCGCGCAGTGATCGGACCGTTTCTTAAAATTCTTTGATTAAAGTACCGAAGACAAAGGACGGAATCAATCAAAAAGGCCGCTTCGGCGGCCTTTTTGACCTGACAAAAAAATGCTTTCTTCAAATGAAATGATAAAAATAAATAAAAATTGAAGGATCAGCAATTTTTTTTAAATTCATTGATTTCCTTTATCAAAGCCGGAATATCATCATGAAGTTTCAGAATTGTGCTGCCGATAAAGACACCATCTGCGCCAGCCTCTTTTGCCGCCTCGGCATCAGCCGGTGTATGAATTCCGACACCGCAATAAATCGGACGATCGATACCGGTGCAGCGTAAATGATCGATGCAATCTTTTAAAGTCGGGTACAGCGGATTAACCTGATCCGGATCAGCTTTTGCCTGCAAATATACAAAACCGTTGGATTGTTTGGCATATTCGATTTCCATTCGGTCCATTCTGCGCTGAACATAACAACTGACTTTTAATCCGTTTCGGATACAGAGATTCTTAATACTTTCATCTTTCAGACCCACCAAAATGAGATCTTCGTAATGGTTGGATCGACAGAAATCGATAAATTTATTGGGACCGATTTCTTCGACGGTGTTTTCATAAACCATTAATATAAATTGTGTCGACGGGAGCAACCGCTTTACCCGTTTCATGCCGTCCATGTAAGCATCGTAATTATCGCAGGCTTTGAGCGCTGCGGCCATTCGATCGGCAATAAATTCACTTTCCAAATAGGGATTACGGCTCGGAAAATCAATTTCAATCATATCCGCGCCGGCATGGGTATAAATCTCAGCCATTTTGATGCTCTCTTCAATAGAGGGATACCCGTTGGATAGATAGCAAATTAATTTCATGATCTATTTCTCTTCACCGTAATAGCAGCGTTTCAACAATTCGGCAAATTCATTTACGTCGGGTATGATCGGATTGGTCTTTGTGCATCCATCATTTTTCGCAGTGACAGCCATTTCCGGAATCAGAGATTCAAAACGCGCCGCTTCTTGCAAGGGTTCCCGCAGCGTAGACGGAATATGTAGCCGACGGTTCAAATCGTCAACAATTTCGGAAAGATCCGTTTTCCCGAATTTCGCAGCGAGGTCGTGATATTTCTTATCCGCATAAGGGACGGCAGCGTTATAACGAATGATATAGGGAAGGATGATCGCATCGGCAAGCCCGTGAGAAATATGAAAATAACCCCCGATTGTCTGAGCCAATGAGTGAACGATTCCCAAAGATACATTGGTGAAAGCCAAACCGGCTGTCATTGAGGCATTCAGCATCATTTCACGCGCATCCATATCCTTTCCGTTCGCGTATGCGATCGGAAGCATTCGAATGATATCCAAAGCCGCCGGAATAGCCAGAATATCACTCAAATAATTTGCCCGATTGGAGACAAGTGCTTCTAGCGCATGAGTCAAAGCGTCCATTCCGGTTTCCGCAGTTATATGAGGCGGCAGAAAAACGGTCACTTCCGGATCATCAATTGCGATATCTGGCATCATTTCCATGTTGCCAAGCCCATGTTTCAGCCCTTTTTCGTCATCGGTAATCACGACGGAACGAGAAACTTCGCTTGCGGTACCGGCTGTTGTCGGAATACACAAATAACGTGCTTTCTTACGCAACTTCGGAAAAGGATTAGCCGTCAACAGTTGATCCAGCGTTTGAATTTCAGGATGCTCGTAACAAACCCACATGGCTTTCCCGGCATCCATTACGGATCCGCCACCCAAGCCGACGATCAAATCCGGCTCAAATTTCAGCATTTCCCCCGCCCCTTTAAGCACTGTTTTAAATGACGGATCGGGTTCCACTCCTCGAAAAACAGCAGTCTCCGCTCCGTTATCATGAAAAAGGGTTTCCACTTTTGCAAGAATACCGTTTTTCTCCATACTGGACCCGCCTATCACAATAAAAACCCGCTTTTCCGGTATCTTGTGGATATACTCAAGGCAACCTCTTCCGAACATTAATTCGCTGCCCGCTAATTTCATTGGTCGCATCATGATCTCTGTTTTCCTTTATTTTCGTAAACTATTCATTAATTCCGATGTCAATTCGAATGAAATCGGGTTTTTCAATATTCCGTCTTTTTTAAGAGCAGTGCCGACAATCGCCCCGTCCGCAACACTCATCTGTTCTTTGATATTTCGGCTGTTCACGCCGCTTCCCGCCAAAACCGGAATGTCGACGACTTCCTTCACGCGTCGGATCATCTCAAGCGGCGTTTCTCCACCTGTAGCGGTACCGGTAACTATTAAGCCGTCCGCCCCACAGGCTACTGCATCTTTTGCGGATTGTTCGATAGAAATATCCTTCATCAGCATATGAGTATGTTTTACCTGGACATCCGCAAGAATCATCACATCTTCCGCACCGATTTGTTTTCGATAATACATACAATCATGTGCACACGGATAGATTACTCCTCCGGAATATAGTACCGTATCCACAAAAACCGGAATTCGCACAAATTGACAGCCGAGCGTTTTAGCAATCGCTAAAGACGCCTTACAATCACAGAAAGCCGCGTCGATCCCGACAGGTATATCCCCAACCACGTGTTTGACCATCGTTGCGACGGCAGTCAAACCGACTGTTTCTTCCAAAGTCAGCAGTGTTCCCAACGGATCATCGCACATATTTTCAACCATAATGCCGTCCACACCCGCTTTTTCAAGGGTAACGGCATCCTGAACCGCCCGATAAAGCACATTCTGTGAGTTTCCGTCAAAACCGGGCGTCCCCAAGAGCGGCTGGCAATGAACCATGCCGATAATAAACGGCCTTTTCTGTCTAAATACATCCCAAACTGTCATATTTTCCTCTTCTTCGTAACCGCCAAATCAGACATGGTAACGATAGTTATAAATTCCTTCCAACGCCACGCGACATAAAAGATCTTCTGCAGCGATCCGTTCTTCTCCTTCCAATGCATCTTTCAGATTCTCCAAAACAGTGACTATGGTCAGAACACAGGCTTTGATACCCATCAGTTGTCCGAGGGTTAAAATACAGGAAGACTCCATATCCACGCCGCAAATTCGAATATTTTTAAGTTTCTCGAACATGACGGACATGTCTATATTCAGTTCCTTTGAAAGACGGGAGTCATGCATCATCGAATAAAAGCCATCCATGCTGCAACCAATTCCGTTAATATATTCGCCCCCCATCCGTTTAACCGTCTGATTCATACATTGAACCAAGTCCAAATCCGCTACCGCCGGGTATCCTTCCGGCACATAAGTAGCGCTGGTTTTTTCCATTCGCATGGATGCATAAGGGATAATGAACTTGCCAAGCGTTCCTTCCCGTAAAGACATAACCGTCCCCATTCGCACTGCCACTTCCATACCGGCCTCATACATCTCTTCCATTGCAATGGCAGCGGAGGGTGCACCGATGCCTGTCGAAGTTACCGTCACCGGCATTCCCTTATACGTGCCGGTATAAGTGTTGAATTCGCGCTTGAAAGCGACTCTCTTGGGATCGGTCAAATATCCGGCAACCGTTTCGACCCGCCACGGATCACCCGAGAAAAGAACATTCTTCGCAATGTCGGTAGAGTCTACGTTCATATAAAGTGTTTTCATTATTTCCGGTCCTCTTGTTCACGGATGAAACGATTATAGCGATCCATAAACTGTTGCATCGTCGGAATATTGGTACAACATCCTTCCTTCTCGATAATAAAAGATGCCAAGACACTTCCATACCGACAACAGTCCAATATCGATCGTCGATCCAGATAGCCCAACATAAAACCGGCCAAATAAGCATCTCCGGATCCGGTAGTATCGACCACCTGATCGGGTCGACAAGCCGGAATCATCTCTGATCGGATATTACCGTTATTCGACCAAAAATACCGGCTGCCTGCGGCTCCGCATGTTGTCACCAAGATCTGCGCTTTTCCGAAGGAGAACAAATCGGTAATCGAGCCGAAACCGAACAGCGCTTCGATGCTTTTTCGTTCCGATTCATTCATAAAAATAATCAGACTTTCTTTTAGAATCTCACTTAACAATTCTTTCGGAAAGGCATCCGGATCCGACTTCATACTGAAAACCAAAGGGACCGAATATTTTTGAACTTTTTCAAGGAAATATTCGTTATCGGGTTTGGCTCCGACTGTAATCAATGCCATTTTTGTTCGTTTGATAAGTTCATCCGGAACCGGCCGACTGTATTTCGCATCCATCGCGCCGGTATAAAACAAGGTGATATGTTCTCCCTGCGGATTTTCCACCAAATAACAGCAGGAGGTTTTTTCGTTGGGAACCAACTCAACCCCATCCAAAGGAATTCCGGATTGTATCAGAAAATCCCGAAAGCCGATTTCTTCATAATCATCACCGACACGTATCACCGGCACCGCCCGTTTCCCCAGTTTATTCAGCGCGGCACAAATATTGATCGGACACCCGCCGTAATTGATTTTGGCATTATCCCGGTTTGTGATCAGCGATGTATAACCAACCCGTGCGGGGGAATTGATTTTGATGATACGATCCATGCTTACATAACCGCTCACCAGTAAGTCAAAAGGACCGTTGCTCATAATTCACCCGCTTTTAATGCGGCGATATATTCATCCGCCGTAATGACCCGGCCGAGATATTTTTCGATGTCAGAGAGATGCACTTGGTTAACAACCTCTGAATCGGTTGCCACACAATCACGAATTACAATGGCGTTGTAATCAAGATTGTACGCATCCGTAACCGTTGCTCGAATACAGCAGTTTGTTTTGGTTCCGACGATCACTGTATTTTTTATTTCATTTTCACGTAAAACAAGATCCAGATCGGTTCCGAAAAAACCGCTGTAGCGTCGTTTACGAATAACATAATCCTTGATCGGATCCACCCGAAGCATCGGATCAATCTGATCGCCGTCCGTCCCTTCGATACAATTGGGGCGCATTGTTCGCAGATTTTTATCCGGTTTTCCTTTCCGATAGCAATGTTGCAAAAATATGATCAATTTTCCGAAATTCCGACTTTCCTCAAGAAGGACAGCTATTTTCGGAAGGATTTCTCGGTTCTGCGGGTAATAAACCAACCCGCCGGGGTCGGTAAAATCTTTGACCATATCAACAATTATCAGTGCGGTATTATTCATTGATACGAAAGCCTCTTATCTTAATATTCTTATAACGATAAATCGACACTACCGTCAAAACAATGGTCATCAGAACATAGGGAATGACATCAAATAAGCCGGCAGCCGGTCCCGCAAAAATGCTCAGATTGATAGAGAGCGAACGTGCCAAGCCAAAAATAATGGCATAGACAGCCGAAACGAGAGGATCGCCATGCCCGCAATAAATTGCCGCAATCGCTATAAAACCGCGTCCGGCAGTCATATCATTCGTAAATAAACCCAACCTTTCCAAAGAAAGGTTAATGCCGGCAAGAGCACAACAAAAAGCACCGATCAGGATAGCCATATAGCGATAGAAGGATACTTTCAATCCCAAGCTGCGAGCCGCATCTTCGTTTTCACCGACCACACGGACATAAATGCCGAATTTCGTCTTATACATCAGCAGCCACATCAAAAAAATACCGAAAAAGCTGAGGTAGGTAATCAGCGGATGACCGCTCAGAAGACTGCCGAGAATCGGAATATTCTCGATGACCGGGATATTGATTTTAAAGTCACTTACTTTCAGCGAATTAATCAGAATATTCGAAGAATTCATCACCTTCAATACGAAGCCGGCTATCGCCGATACCAACATATTAATACCCAAACCGACCACAATCACATTTCCTTTGCAGGTAATTCCAAAGAAGGAAAAAATCAATCCCAGTAACAATACCGATAAAATCGAAGCGCTAACAGCAAGTGCCAGATTTCCGGTCAGAAAATCAACCAACATCACTATAAAAGCGCCGCAGAGCATCATACCTTCCAACGCAATGTTGAGTACATTCGCTTTATAGGCGAATACACCGCCGATTACGCAAAGAATGATCGGCGTACTGTGATTGACCATGTCATAAAGGATACTTTGCAGGAGATCCATTACAGTTCCTCCTTCACAGTCGTTTCATCTCTTCCGGTTATTTTTTTCTTCAGACTGTCAAATAAATTCGTCTTTTCATCAAAGAATTGAACAGCCAAAAAAAGGATAATCAGGCTTTGAATAACCGCTATAATTTCTTTCGGAACATTGGTATAGAAGTTTATTTTGTCACTGCCGGTCTTCAGCGCACTGTAAAAAATCGCGGCAATCAAAATCCCTACGGGATCATGTTTGCCCAGCAAAGAAACCAACATACCATCCCAACCGAGGCCAGGCGTGCCGGAAAAGGTCAGTGTATATTTGAACTGATCACTCATCATTTGGCCTGCGCCTGCCAATCCGGATAATGCGCCGCTGATAACCATAATCTCAATAATCTTATTGCGGACTTTCATGCTTGCCGCTTCCGCAAACACAGGGTTCAATCCGATAGCTCTGATTTCATATCCGAGTACCGAACGATTCATCACAAAATACATCATTAAAAAAACAATCAACGAAATAAAGAAAAACGGCGTCAACTTCGAGCCGCCGAGGCGTCGGAACATAGCCCCGGCCTGGATTGTTGGCGTTGTCACATATCCGGACCCGTTATCTCGGAAAACACCTGTCGCAAGAAACTCGAGAATTTTTATCATGGCATAGTTCAGCATTAATGTCACAACCATTTCATTGACTCTGAAATATGCTTTTAAAACCGCCGGAATCAACGCAAAAAGGACACCGCAGCCCATTCCGACCGCCATGCAGATAATCTTTGTGACGGCGGGAGATGTGCCGGTCAAAGAAGCGCCGGCAATACCGGCAAAAAAACCGCCGATCAGCAATTGTCCTTCCACGCCCATATTAAATATATTCGCCTTGAAGGTTACCGCAATAGCCAAGCCCGTCAAAATCAAAGGGGCAGCTTTATGCAGCGTATAAGCAAAGCCCTTGACAGTAAACAGCGATTTGGAAATTAAAATCCAATAGGTAGCAAAAGGATTTTCACCGAGTAGGGAGATAATAATCCCTCCGATGATAAATGCGGCAATGACCGGCACCAGTGAGCTGAGCAACGATCTACCAAAAGAAGCCCATTTTTGTTTCCGATTCGTTGTTTCCATTAATCTTGTTTCACTTTCTGTTCCGCACTGAGTGGTTTGATCTCAATTCCCGCCATCAACAACCCGACTTCCTCCGGTGTGGTATGCAGAGGATCGATCTCACCGATAATTGCCCCTTTATACATCACGAGAACCCGATCGGAAAGACTCATAATCTCCGAAAGTTCGCTCGAGATCAACAGCACTGCGTTTCCGGCATCCCGAAATTTCAACAGTTGAGTATGAATAAATTCAATCGAACCGACATCCACGCCACGTGTCGGTTGACAGGCAATCAAAATCTGAGGCTTACTTTCGAATTCTCTGGCGACAATGACTTTCTGGGCATTGCCTCCGGATAATTGATCGATGAGGCCATTGGGATCGGCGACTCGAATATCAAAATCTCTGATCATGCGATCGCGCTTCTCTTCTATAACCTCTCGCTTTAATAATCCTCTCGAGCAGACATCCGAACGACGGTGGTATCCCGCAATGCAATTTTGCGCAAGGTCCATTCCACGACAAAGTCCTTGAGCAAAACGATCTTCCGGAATAATGGCAATCCCGTTCTTTCGCAACTCGTCAGGCCATTTATTAGTAATATCCTTACCGTTTGCTATTACAGTACCTGAAGTACTTTCCATCACACCCGTCAGTACATTCACTAATTCGGTCTGGCCGTTTCCTTCCACACCGGCAATGCCGAGAATTTCTCCTGTTTTCAAGGAGAAACTGATATTATGAAGCACTTCCTTGCCATATTCATTTACGGTGCAAAGATTGTTTACGCGATAGATCTCTTTCTGACTGCCGCCAGTTTTATGCTTGTTTGCTACCGAAAGAACCACATCACGGCCCACCATCATCTGAGCAAGTTCCTGCTCATTTGTTTCGGAAGTTTTTACGTTACCGATCACCTTACCGAGTTTCATCACCGTCACACTGTCTGAAAGCTCCATTACTTCGCGAAGTTTGTGCGTAATTTCAATGATCGTTTTCCCTTGTTTCCGTAATTCTTTTAAGCTGACAATCAGATCGTCTGCCTCTTGTGGCGTCAGAACGGCTGTCGGTTCGTCCAAAATTAGAATTTCAACGTTTCGATAGAGCATCTTCAAAATTTCAACTCGTTGTCTTTCGCCAACAGAGATATCTTCGATTTTGTCAAG
>DCTP01000084.1:21737-22588 GCA_002329625.1 Leptolinea sp. UBA1437 | reverse complement strand
GATTAATTTTGCACCGACCGTCCCCACATCCGGACGTAATAACAATTTAAGCATTTGTTCAATCCAGCAGGGAATAATTATTTCAGTATTTTCATCGAGAAATAACAATACAGTTCCTTTTGCAAATTGGACGGCATAATTGTTTCCATTTGAAAAATTATACAAATCATGATACGGAATTATTTTAATTCGTTGATCGGTTGTCAATGTTTCATAAAGCGGAAATTCAATCGAATGATCCGGATCATTTACCGCAACCAATATTTCAAAATTTGTATAACTTGTTCGATTTAAAATGGATGAAAGGCATTTTCTTAAATTTTCAAAAGATCCGTTATGAAGAATAACAATCGAAACGAGTGGTTGATTATGGATAGAATAATCGATAATATAAGTGGTTGGGGACGGTCCCGGAATGATGTTTCCCGTCCGACGAACTCTTGTCAGATGATCCGATAAAGCTTTTATCCCGGCGTTGGCGGCATAACTCTTGGAATCGACCGTAAGTGCGGTGGATCCCGGTAATACGCGCCAATGGTATAAGATTTTTGGAATATGCACTATTTTCTCTGATTTTTCAGTACATCTCAAAATAAGATCATAATCTTGAGCACCTTCGAATCCATCTCGAATCCAACCCAATTGATCTCCCAAAGATTTTTTAATCGTTAAAAAATGACAAATATAGTTGCAGGACCTCAAAAAATCAGGCGAAAAAGCCGGTTTGAAAAAAGGATTAAATCTTGATTTTCCTTTTTTATCGATTTTGTCTTCATCCGAATAAATCAGATCGCAATCCGGTATTTCTCGGATCACTTCTGCGACCGAATATAGCGCAAATGGAGCTAACA
>DCTP01000084.1:12317-21719 GCA_002329625.1 Leptolinea sp. UBA1437 | reverse complement strand
AAACGATGGTCATTCGAAGCGTAATTTGTAAGAATGCGATCAATTTCTTCATTCTCCGGACTTCCATTCGCAATACATAATTCCCAGTTGGAATAAGATTGGTTGATCACGGAATTTATTGTAGTGACCAAAATGTCAATGGGAGTTTTGTAAATAGGAATCACAATACTAATTAATGGTTGATAGCTCCAACATGCCGATTCATTTCGCTGGATTTGCAAATCCGCTATTGAGGGCTCATTAATTTGTATCCATTTTTTAAAATCAGACAAAGAAAGATCCGGGGATTTGCTTTTTTTTAATAATCTATGGTAGATATTACTCATTTTTTCGCGGCGATAAGTTCCCGACGGGAAAAATCGATCCAACGGAATTCTCAGAATCGATTTCTTGACCTTGTTTGATTTATCAGATGAAAAATAGTTTATAGACATTTATTGTTTAAAAATATCAAAATATTTACTGAATCGTATCATAAATTTTTGGAAAAAATTTTGCAATAACCTTCGAATATATCTTTAATGACGACTCTCAGGAAAAAGAAATAAATTGTCTAAATTTGATCAAAATTTTAGGACCCAAAAAATTTGAGTGAGAAGCATTTTTTCAAGAAAAATTCAATTATCCATGCATTTTTGAAGCTGTTCCTCCCAGCTTGGAATATTGATTGAAAAAGTTCTTTTTACAAGACCGCAATCTAAAGCCGAATATGCAGGCCGGCCAGCCGGAGTCGGGAAATCAACGGTTTTTGCACGCTCAACCCTTTTTATTTTCAGATTTTCTCGGTTTGAGGCAAATTCCCAAATTTTGCAGCTCCATTCATATCGGCTCGTATATCCGCTGCTGGTCAGATGATAGATGCCCTTATGCTCTTTTATCCAGTTATATAAAGGAAGATCCGTTGATAATGATTCCGCCAGAATGGATGCTGTTGCTTCGGCTACAAAACGTGCCCAAGTCGGGTTTCCGACTTGATCATCAACGACTTTGATAATTTCATATTTCCCAGCCCATTCCAAAAATTTTTTCACGAAATTATTACCACGAGAAGAATAAAGCCAAGCTAGGCGAAAAATTAAAGCGGATTCCGTAGCATTCAGAACTGATTCTTCTCCTTTTAATTTTGTTCGGCCATAAAAATTAATCGGATTCGGTATGTCTGTTTCGACATATGGAGATTTTTTCATCCCATCAAAAACAAAATCCGTAGAATAATGAATAACGGGAATATTCTTGGATCGACAAATTTCAGCCAGCCAACCGGGCCCTGCGGCGTTGATTGCCATAGCTTTCTCTTTTTCGGTTTCTGCACGATCGACATCCGTATAAGCGCTGGCATTAATTACTAAATCCGGAACAACCGAATAAACTGTTTCAAGAATTTGTTCTTTGTTGCTGATATCAAAAGCAGGATAATCGACCGGAACGATATCACCGATCGGCATTAACGTACGAGCTAATTCCCAAGCCAGTTGCCCTTTTTCTCCGATAAGTAAAATTTTCATTGAGAACCCCCTTTATTGAAGTCGTCGGTGATTGATCATGAAGAGTCACTTGCGATCAAACAAATAAAGAATCAGATATTTAAACCTATTCCCTTGCAATTCTCCGAAGGTATTTTTTTAATGTGGCATCTCCCGCGTCCTCCGCGAGTTTTAATAACTGTTTTGCATCAATGAAACCCATTCGAAAAGCAATTTCCTCCGGGCAGCTGATTTGTAAGCCTTGTCTGGATTCAACAGCCTGAACATACAGACTGGCTTGAATCAGACTTTCATGAGTGCCTGCATCTAACCATGCCACTCCTCTACCTAATACCTGAACCGATAGCAAACCTTGTCCCATATAAATTCGGTTTAAATCGGTAATTTCGAGTTCTCCTCTTGGGGAAGGCTTTAAATTTCTTGCATAATTTGTTACATCTTGATCATAAAAATAAATACCGGGAACAGCATAATTCGATTTGGGCTGCTGCGGTTTTTCTTCTAAACTGATCACTCTGCCTGTATCATCAAATGTGACTACCCCGTATCGTTCCGGATCATTCACTTCATAAGCAAAAATGACCGCTCCTTTTTCAAGTGCGGCAGCTGTACGCAATTTGGTCGGAATGGAAGAACCATAAAAGATGTTATCTCCCAAGACGAGACATGCCGAATCTCCGTTAAGAAAATCTTCACCGATAAGGAAGGCTTGTGCAAGACCTTCCGGTTTCGGCTGTTCGGCATATTCAAATTTCATCCCCCATTGGCTACCATCCGAAAGAAGCCGTCTGTAAAGAGGAAGATCTTCCGGTGTACTAATTACAAGTACCTCTTTCAACCCAGCCAACATTAACATCGACAGCGGATAATAGATCATCGGTTTATCATATACCGGTAATAACTGTTTGCTGACAACACGGGTTAGCGGGTAGAGGCGTGTGCCTTTTCCGCCAGCAAGAATGATTCCTTTCATTTGCTATCTTTCCTTTTATTTGTCGATTTTTTAATGGAAAAAAGAATTACTTTCCATTGAATATTAATAATCTCTTTCTTGATAGTTGGTATTTATCCAGGATGAAAATTCATCTTTATCCAAAACAGAATCAACCCAAGCGGAATGATTCAAATACCATTCGATGGTTTCTTCCAATCCGGTACGTAACGCATGAGCCGGCTTCCATCCCAATTCCCGTTGAATCTTATTTGTATTGATATCATAGCGGAAATCATGGCCTGGGCGGTCGGAAACATATTGAATCTGGCTGGTATGCGATTTTCCGTCAGCCCTCGGGACCTTATCATCAAGAATTTCACAGATTAATTGAACAATTTCAAGGTTTGTCGGCTGATTATCTCCGCCGATGCAATAGGTTTCGCCGATTTTCCCTTTTTTCAAAATCAGGTAAATTGCTTCACAATGATCCATCACGTGCAGCCAATCTCGAATTTGTTCTCCCTTTCCATATACCGGTAACGGTTTCCCGGTAATCCCATTTAATATCATTAAAGGAATTAGTTTTTCGGGGAATTGATAAGGCCCGTAATTGTTGCTGCAATTACTGATCGTTATCGGAAGATTATATGTCGAGTAATATGCCCGAACCAAATGATCGCTGGATGCTTTTGATGCGGAGTAAGGCGAATGAGGGTTATAGGGTGTCCCTTCTTCAAAAGCCGGATCACCCGATTGAAGAGCGCCAAAAACTTCATCGGTAGAAATATGATGAAAGCGAAACTCGCCGGGTTTATCTTTCCAAGCATTTTTTGCCGCTTCCAGTAATGTGAAGGTACCGATGATATTCGTCTGGATAAACGGCATCGGGCCTAAAATCGATCGATCTACATGGGATTCTGCGGCAAAATGCACGATCGTATCAATCGCATTCTCGGCGAGAAGCTGGTCAACCAATTCTCTGTTACAAATATCTCCCTGAACAAAGACATGGTTTTCAGGACGCGGCAAGTCCTCCAAATTTTCCATTTTTCCAGCGTAGGTTAAGAGATCTAAGGTCACGACTTTGACGTCCGGTTCACGTTGTAATAAATATCGGACAAAGTTTGAGCCGATGAAACCGGCGCCCCCGGTAACTAAGACATTTTTCATAAATAGACCTCAGCTTCTCGAAATAGTTTACCCTTTGAATCTTTTTCCGATAAAATCGGTTCATGTCCCGAAATCGGCCAATCTATTCCCAAATCTCGATCATTCCATAAGATACATCTTTCGTATTGGGGGGCATAAAAATCAGTGGCTTTATAAACGAATTCGGCGACGTCACTTAAAACCAAAAAACCATGAGCAAAGCCAGGAGGTATCCATAGCATATTGAAATTTTCTGAGCTGAGGTTGACGCCCACCCATTTTCCGAAACTCGGTGAACTACGACGCAAATCAACGGCAACATCGAAAACTTCACCTACTATTGCTCGAATCAATTTTCCTTGTGGTTGTCGAATTTGATAATGCAACCCTCTGAGTACATCTTTTGAAGAACGCGAATGGTTATCTTGAACGAACTCCTGATCAATTCCGGCTTTTGCGAATTTATTTTTTTGCCAACTTTCAAAAAAGAATCCACGTGCATCGCGATGCACATCCGGTTGGATCAAAATGACATCGGGAATAGATAAAGGAATAAAATCCATTTTTAATATCCTATTTTATTTGTAATTTTAACTGGCTGCATAAGCATCGGCAACTTCCTCCGCACTCCCGGTCATTCTTACTTGTCCATGTTCAAGCCATAATCCTTTCTTACATATTTGTTTAACAGAATTTGGGCTGTGAGAGACAAATACAATTGTTGTTCCGTTATTTAAATAGCTACGCATGCGGTCCATGCATTTATCTTGAAAATCTTTATCACCAACCGATAAAATCTCGTCTGCCAATAAAATATCGGGTTGAACAGCGGTTGCGGTGGCGAATGCCAACCTTGCAACCATTCCGGTTGAATAGGAACGCAACGGAGAATGAATAAATTCTCTTAATTCGGAAAATTCAACAATACTGTCGTAAAGTTGGGTGACATTTTCATTTGTCAACCCCAGTATATTTCCGTAAAGGTAAATATTTTCATGACCGGTTAATTCCATATTAAAACCGGCACCGAGTTCGAGCATTGGGAAGACTTTCCCGCGGACATATACTCGCCCTTCTTTGGGAGTTAGGACACGGGCTATGGCTTTCAGTAAAGTACTTTTCCCGGCACCGTTTTTTCCCATAATTCCGATCGATTCTCCCTCATTAAGCGAAAGATTGACATGCCGGAGCGCCCAAAATGTATTGATCTTAATCCTTTTCTTTGCGATTTTGATAAATAGCTCTTTCGTACCCGAAATGGGTTCGGAAGGCATTTTAAAGCATATGCCCAAATCTTCGGTTTGAATTGCGATATTTTGATTCATCAAAATTCTTATGCCCTATATGCAAATTCATTGGAATTTTTTGTAAAAAGCCACCATCCGAAAGCAAAAATAATTACGCCATAAATCAATCCACCTAACCATAGAGAAGGTTCCGGTATTTTTGCATAAAGCAACGGATCCCGAAATAAAGTGACGTAAATATACATCGGATTTAGTTGATAGATTCCGATCAGATGCTCCGGAATGATATTTACCGGATAAAACAATGGCGTTAAATACATCCATAATGTGATAATAACCGACCAAATTTGCGAAAAGTCATTTAAAAATGGGGTGATTGTTGCAACTACGAGACTTATCCCAACAACGAAAAGAGATAATAAAAATAAGACCGGAATGATCAGAATAACGGTCCATGAAAGAGCTAATCGATCAATTAAAGCAATCAAAATAAACGGAATAAAAGTTAGAATTAAATTGATGCCATTGATACCGATTCCCGCAAGAATATAAACAGTTTTCGGTAAATAGACTCTCCTCAGCATGCCAGCATTTGCAATAATTTGCATCATCGCTTCCGAAGTGGATTGAGAAAAAAACGTGAAAATCATATTTCCGGAAAGAATATATAAAGGATAGTGTGGAACATCAAATCTGAAAAGATTGGAGAATATGATTACAAAAACAATCATATTCAGTAAAGGGTTCAGCATTGACCAAATCACGCCTAAATAGGATCGTTTATAGCGGGTTTTAAAGTTAGTATAAATCATTCTTCGCAGAATGAAACTGTTTTCTTTCAGCCCTTTTATTTCCTCAAAAAACGGGTTGATAAGTTTGGCTGAATCATATATTGGTTTTTGAGATAAATTTTCTTGCATTTTTTTCTTCTTTTAACTGAATAAATTATATCGTCATTCGATGATCAGAACACCCGTTTATCCTTCCAAATTAAACCAATGAATTTGTGGATCGCTCGTTTTGAACCAATTCGATTGACGCCTGACAAAATTGCGGGTCCGTTGTTTAATCAACCGGATTGCCTCATCCAATGATATTTCATGATTCAAATAAGCGCTGATTTCACGATATCCGATTGCGGACATAGAAGGAAGCGTCGGCGAATAACCCTTTTCCAAAAGACCTGCGACTTCTTCAATGAACCCCTGCCGAATCATTTGATCGATCCTTTGATCAATTCGCTGATAAAGGGAAGAACGACTTCGGTTCAATCCAAGGATCAGAAACGAATAAGGACTCTCCGTAACTTTCCGTTGTTCGGAAAAGCGCTGCCCGCTGCCGAAAATAACTTCCAATGCACGAATTGTCCGTCTTACATTTCGATAATCGATTTTTTCGGCGGCTATCGGGTCCAAAATCGCCAACTTTTTATGGATTTCCATGGGACCGATCTCATTTGCCCAATCTTCAAGTACTGCTCGCATCACAAGATCGGCTTCCATGGTTGGCGGACTCCATCCTTGTAAAAGAGCCCGTATATATTGGCCTGTGCCTCCGACGACAATTACATTCTTCCCCCGTTCGTGGATGGAGGCTATTGTGTCGTACGCTTTCTGTTGAAATAAAGCCAGACTCCAGGTTTCATCGGGATCAGCGACATCAATCAAATGATGTGGGATACTTTGACGTTCTTCCGGTGTCGGTTTTGCGGTGCCGATGTCCATTCCCCGATAAAAATAGCGTGAATCTGCCGAAACGATCTCCGCATTGGCAATTTTGGCTAACTCGATCGCAAAAGCGGTCTTACCGACAGCGGTGGGACCGACGATTACTGTAACGGGAATTTTACTCGGATGCTGTGACATTTTCTATCCATTCCAAATTCGCAACCTGATGTTTGTTCGAATCATACAGAATAGAAATGACATCAATTCTGTATTCATCCTGAAGATTATTTTGTAACATATAAAATTGGGCAGATTGAATCATGTGAGAGAGTTTTAATGCATTAATCGCCTGTTCGGGATATCCAAATGAAAATGAGGTTCGGGTTTTCACCTCGGCAAAGATCAGTTGATGCGCTGTTTTCAGGACCAGATCGATTTCGCCGTAAGGGGTTCTTACATTTGTGGCAACCATTTGATATCCTCTGCGTTTTGCCGTTTCCAACGCAATCGACTCACCGATTTTTCCCAGCTCAATTTTATTAGTCTGCACCATTTTTCCTCTGGTCTATTCTATCAGAGGTTGATCTTTCTGAATGGCTGGCCGATTACCGTAAAAAGCAGTTCTGTAATTTGATCAATGCAGAGCAGAAAAAATAAATTGAGCTGATTTTACCGCTTCGATAGCTATCAAACTGCCAAATAGCGATTTCCGCACTTCAGGGAGATAGCGCGTAGATTATAATTTGCTTATCGGATTCCGTTTAGGTCAGTATTCTGACCAAATAGTTTCCTTGGGATCGATCAATAACAGAAAAGAAAAGGAAATCTCCTTTTATGCGCGAAGTAGCGATTTTAGAAATCGGTCAAACTCCTGTCAGTGAACATTGGGATAAAAGTCTTCTGGAATTGGCGGGAGAACCTATCCTTCAAATCTTTGAAAAGACCGGCATTTCAACTGTAGACAGTATTTTCGTAGGGAATATGATGACCGGCTCCGCCAATCATCAGCTTCATTTAGGAGCTTATATCGCTGACTGGGTGGGTGCCGGGAATGCGGCGGCTGTTCATGTGGAATCAGCCTGCAGTTCCGGAGGATCTGCATTTCGGGCGGCATTGATGGCGGTCAGTTCCGGTGAAGCGGATACGGCGATTGCCGTCGGTGTCGAAAAGATGACGGATTCCCCGTCCGCCGAAATTACCGCGGAACTGGCAACCGCAGCGGACGCCGATTACGAACGAGATATGGGTGTCTCATTTGTGGCACTGAATGCCTTATTGATGCGTCGTTATATGGAAGTATATGGTTGGAAGAAAGAAGATTTTGCCGGCTTTTCCATTAATGCACATGCTAACGGAGCACATAACCCCAACGCTCGTTTCGGTTTTCCGATTACATCGGAGGCATATATGAAATCCCCGCCGGTCTGCGATCCGATTAATGTCATGGACGCTGCCGGAATGAGTGACGGTGCGGCGGCGGTGCTCTTAGTCCCGGCTGAGAAGCTGGTAAAGGGGATTAAGTTTGTTACGATAGTGGGCTCTTCCGCAGCTACCGATACCATAGCTCTTCAAGATAGGCGGGATATGCTTTGGCTTTCCGCTGCCGAACGATCCGCAAAAGAGGCTTATCGGCAGGCGGGAATCGGACCCGAAGATATTGATCTGTTTGAAGCGCATGATGCTTTTACGATTATTGAAGCTCTATCATTGGAAGCGAGCGGCTTTGCTGAACGCGGACAAGGGCCGTCTTTTGCGGATCCCGCGATAATCGGTCCGAAAGGAAAAATACCCCTCGCGACGATGGGAGGATTAAAATCTCGCGGTCATCCGGTCGGAGCGACCGGAATCTACCAGATCGTCGAGGCGGTGCTGCAATTATGCGGCTTATGCGGGGAAAATCAGGTACCCGGCGCAAAAATTGCGATGACTCAAAATATCGGAGGAAGCGGTTCGAATGTTTATACTCATATTTTGAAGATTAATGAACCCCGTACTTTTCAGAACAACTAAATGCTTTGGCGATGACTGACATATTGCCGAATCAGAAAGGATGATCACATGGAATTCCATATATCTTCTCAATCCAGGATTCGTTATCAGTTCGATTCAGGTCTTTTCCGATATGACGGGAATGTAATTTTTGCTGATTTTCAAGCGGTCCGAGAATTTACTCAAAAAATCAACGATGTCCGCCTAAAAACGGGGAATCGCGAACCGGTATACGCCGGATTGGTGAATTCACTGGGATTAATCGATGAAATCATGCATTATTTGATTGATCTTTATCGTGAAAACTACGTGCCGGAATTGAATCAACAGATTTATCGATGGCTGGAAGAGAAGATAGGCAAGGAAGCTCTTAATGAAACATTGAAGGCTTTTTGCGAAGAATTTCCCCCGTTGAATGTATATCAGGGAAAAATCACTGTTGAAGAGTATCTCGATGAAGTGAATCCTAAAGGAAAACTTAATCGTTATGAAGCGATTGAAGAAATGCTCTTGCTTTGGATAACAAATCAGAATCCGGCGGCGATGAAACCCTTGGGAGAGTTGTTTGATGACAAACAGTTGGAAAACTCCACGGCTTATAACGACTTAATATCGGAAATTCAGGGTTGTTTTCAAATGCTTCCAAAAGTGGATGGCATGACCTTAGTGGATTTTCTGCTGGAACCGATCAAACAGCATCCCGATTCTTTATTTGATCAACTTGAGTTTATTCGTAGCCGTTGGGGGACCCATTTAGGCATTTTTCTGCGCCGGTTGCTGATGTCCCTGGATTGGATGAAAGAAGAAAGCAAAGCGCAAGGTGTCGGCCCAGGCCCCGTTGAAATTCCGGTATATAACGATGGATCTATCGGAGCGGGAGAATATGAAGCTTTCAGCGAAGATCGCGACTGGATGCCGCGAGTGGTGTTGAT
>DCTP01000084.1:0-12304 GCA_002329625.1 Leptolinea sp. UBA1437 | reverse complement strand
CGTGATCAGGGATTTACCGGTCTGTGGTTAATCGGCGTTTGGGAAAGATCCAAAGCTTCCGCAAAAATCAAACAATATTGCGGAAATCCGGAAGCGCTCGCTTCGGCTTACTCCATTGCCGACTATCGCATTGCGGATGATCTCGGCGGCGAAAACGGATTTCGGGAGTTGAAGAATAAAGCCTGGCGATATGGGATTCGTTTGGCAAGTGATATGGTACCGAATCATATGGGGATTGATTCCGAGTGGGTTTTATATCATCCCGATCGTTTTCTTTCTCTTCCGTACAGTCCCTTTCCTTCCTACACTTTTAATGGTCCCAACTATTCACCCGACCCGAATATCGGGATTTATATAGAAGACCATTATTACACACGGGAGGATGCGGCGGTTGTTTTTCAACGCGTTGATTATCCGACCGGCGATGTCCGTTATATCTATCACGGAAATGACGGCACCAGTATGCCGTGGAATGACACAGCCCAATTGAATTATCTGAATCCGGAAGTGCGGGAAACGGTTATTCAAACCATTTTGCAGGTTGCCAAACGGTTTCCGATTATTCGTTTTGATGCCGCCATGACACTAGCAAAGAAACATTATCAGCGGTTATGGTTCCCCGAACCGGGGACAGGTGGGGCTATTCCGAGCCGTGCCGAATTCAGTATGACCAAAGCTGATTTTGATAAAGCGTTTCCCGTGGAATTCTGGCGGGAAGTAGTGGATCGGGTCGCGGCGGAAGCTCCGGACACGCTGTTATTGGCCGAGGCGTTCTGGCTGATGGAAGGTTATTTTGTCCGAACCTTGGGGATGCACCGAGTTTATAACAGTGCGTTTATGAATCTGTTACGGGATGAAGACAATGCCAAATATCGGATTCTCCTCAAAAGCACATTGGAATTTGATCCGGATATTCTTAAACGCTATGTCAATTTTATGAACAATCCCGATGAGAAAACTGCGGTAGAACAATTCGGGAAAGGGGACAAATATTTTGGGATTTGTACCATGATGGTTACCATGCCGGGGCTGCCGATGTTCGGGCACGGTCAGATTCAAGGCTTTAAAGAAAAATACGGTATGGAATATCGTAAAGCTTATTGGGATGAGTATGTCGATACGGAGCTGTTGCATCGACATGAACGGGAAATATTCCCTTTATTACATCAGCGCAGGCGCTTTGCGGAAGTGACGAATTTTGTTCTCTATAATTTTGCGACTGCATATGGTAATGTCGATGAAAATGTCTTTGCTTATTCCAATTACGGCGAAGGCCATCATTCATTGGTAGTCTATAACAATCGCTTTGGGGATACCAAAGGGTATATCATGCAGTCGGTTCCCTTTGTGGTCAAACAATCCGACGGTGAAAAATACACCACCCAAAAAATGCTTTCGGAAAGCTTGCACCTTCATAACGATCCCGAATGTTTTGTCGTGTTTCATGATTCCGCTAGCGGATTGAACTATGTTCGGCCTTCTCAACAGATATGGCGGGAAGGACTTTATCTGGAACTTTACGCTTATCAATACTACGTATTCAATGATGTATATGAGGTGAGGGATGATTCCGAAGGCACCTGGCGAAAACTAAACAGTTGGTTGAACGGAAGCGGCACATTGGATCTCAATGACGCCATCCAGGAACTGCTGTATCACTATGTTTTGGATCCCTATCGAAATTGTTTTAACGGACGAAAGCTACGCTGGTTATACGGTAAAATCGGCTTGACAATGACCGAATCCGAATGGTTGGAAATTCAAAACGGCACATGGCCCGATTTTGAAAAATTGATGGATGCTTTTGATATCTTTTATAACCAGCACCGCTCCCAAGAAGGTCTGTTCAACGTCTATTGCTACGGTATTAATGAATTTCTCACCGACCCCGAACGGAAGATGATTCCCGGAATGACTCGCTATAATGCCGCATTAAGCAAAATCAAAAAAGAACTTACCGATTTCCCCGAACTTTGGATGGCGCTTTTCATCAGCCTGCAGCAGGTGCTGTTAGCACGTTTTGGGAGAGGAGAAGCCGGAAGCGGGAAAGTTGAAAATATTCTTGATGACTGGCATTTATACAAAGCCCAAGAAAGAATCCTTACGGAAGCCGGCTTTACCGATCATCTTTCTGTCAGTGAACAAATTAACCTTATCCAATGGCTATATACCACCTTAGCGGATTTTCAAAAATGGGATCTCAAAACACTGGATGACCGATTGAATGAGATGCTCAAATCCGACTTTGTCCGGCACGTCTTACGAACCAACACTTATCAGGATGTCTTATGGTTCAACAAGGAAGCGGCGGAAACATTTTCGGTTTTGTTGGAACTGATCGGTTTTTACGGAAATGTATTTGATCCGGCCGCATCGGCTTCCTACCGGATTGAAAACCTGATGGTTATGCAAAAAGCTGCCGAAATATTTACGGAACGGGTCAGATCTTCGGAATATCATTATGACCGATTGTTTGTTGAAATACCGTCGATTGAAAATCCGGACCGAACCGCAGCCCCACAAGAGAAGCCGAAAACGGATCCGAAAAGCGCCAGCTTTTCCGATTCCGCAGGTAAATCGGAGCGATCCGACAACGCGGGCGATTCTTTAAAAGGATGATTCTGGTCACCGGCGGAACCGGTTTCATCGGGCAGGCTTTGATTCGAAATCTGGTCTCGTTAGGATATCCGGTTCGCTTACTGATTAACCCATCCGGCAAATCTCCGCGGATTCCGCGCGGGATCGCAGTGGATGTCGCGATTTCCGGTATCGATGATGAACGAAACCTGCGGGCGGCGATGAAAGACGTCCAAATTGTTTTTCATTTGATCGGAACCGAATGGAAAGGGATCGACGCCGAATATTCGACGGTGGATATTCCGGCGGCGAAGACAATTTCCGCGGTCGCTGCGCAAATGGGGGTTGAGCGTTTCTTTTATCTGAGTCATTTGGGAGCGGATAAAGCTTCCGCTTATCCCGTTCTGCAAGCGAAGGCTCTATGCGAAGCGGCTGTCATATCCAGTGGTGTTCCTTATACGATTTTAGAGACGGCTCCGGTATACGGGAAAGGTGATCATTTTACGGAATCTTTTGCCCGCTTGGTCCGAAAAGTACCGTTTGCGGTCCCGCTGCCCGGATCGGGAGAAACAAAAATTCAACCGATTTGGATTGATGATTTGATCACCTGCCTGCTGCTTTGTCTGGATGATTCCAAGTCGATTCATCGAACGTTTCAGATTGGCGGGATGGAAATCCTTTCCATTCGTGAATGTTTGGAATTAATCATGGAACAAATTCAGGTTAAAAAAGGTTTTTTGAATATTCCGCCCGTATGGCTACGTGGGCTTTTGATTGCGATGGAACAGTGGTTTGAAAGGGCACCGAAAATTTACTTCTGGTCGGATTATCTCGCGGAGGATCGGATCACTGCCTTGGATGTACTGCCACGGGAATTTTCTCTGATTCCAACGCGTATGAGCCGGAATCTGGGCTATCTGACAGAAGCGTCCTAAGAAATATTAATAAGCAGTAATTATATCGAATAAGTATCTAAATAAAGATAATTATAAGAATTCGGTAAAAATTACCGAAATATTCCAATATTTCCAATTAGCGAGTATAATACAACAATCTTAATAAAGCCAGAAAGGCTGTTTGATGCGAAAACAAGCATTTAGTGTTCACGGCCACTTTTATCAACCGCCGCGTGAAAATCCCTTTACAGGGAAAATACCACAGGAACCCGGAGCAACCCCCTTCAATAATTGGAACGAAAAAATTTTAGCACAATGTTACCGACCGAATGCGGAAGACGGCAATTTCGGAAGGATCAGTTTTGATCTCGGCCCGACACTTGCTACTTGGATGGATGAAAATGCCCCCGACGTAATGGAAAAGATCGTTCAGCAGGAACGATCTTTTTATGAAACAAATGGAGTGGGGAACGGAATGGCTTTGTCTTATAACCATACTATCCTTCCCTTGGCAACGCTCGACGATAAGATCACTCAGATTAAATGGGGAATTGCGGATTTCGAAGCCCGCTTTGGTCATCAGCCGCTGGGGCTATGGGCACCGGAAACGGCTATCGACTTGGAAACTCTGATGGTAATGGAACAATGCGGGATCTGCTATACCATATTGGCGCCTTGGCAGGCAAATACCCGTGTCGGCTTAGATACCTCCCGACCTTATTGGGTGGATCTCCCTCACGAAAAGCGGATCGCGGTTTTCTTTTATGAAGAGCAGACCAGTATGCGTGTCAGCTTTGATCCCGAGGCAACGGTCAACGCAGATCGATTTATGGATCAATATTTACTGCCACTTTATCCCGACAATTCGCGACGGGAACGGATGTATCTTATCGCTTCGGACGGAGAACTCTATGGGCATCATCAACCGCTGCGAAATAAATTTCTGCAATGGTTAACCACGGGTGCATTGGTTAATCGCGACATCGAATTAACTGTTCCCTCGATTTGGTTACGTGACTACCCGCCGGAAAAAAGTATCCGGATTCGGAATAATACCTCATGGAGTTGTCATCATGGGATCAGCCGTTGGGCAAGCGAATGTGCTTGTGCGGAACACGGCGAATGGAAAGCACCTATTCGGCGGGCATTTGATCGTATCGCGAATATTGTCGATACGGAAATGCAGAAAGCGTTGGATCCGTATCATTTGAAATTGCTGGAATTCCGCAATGAATATTCGGCTGTGTTAACCCATCGTGAAACCGCCGAGGCTCAATTGATCCGGCTGACAGGGAAGGCGGTTTGGGAAGAAGCGGAAAAAAATAAAATGTTAAATTTCATGAATGCCCAATATGAGCGTCAACGAATGTATACATCCTGCGGATGGTTTTTCGGAGATTTTAATCGACTGGAATCGCAGAATAACATATTGTATGCCGCCAAAGCCATCGACTACACTGAAAAAGCAACCGGATTGGAATTTCGACGATCAATCAGTCGGTATTTATCAAAAATCGAAAGTCACGATACCGGTTTGAAGGCCAGTACCATTTTTAATAACGCTTTCAAATCATGCAATCCCGCTGATTCATGAGACTTTCCTGTGTACGGAGTTTGAGTTTGGAGGGTTATTTCGGGATATTGTCGAAAGTTTCATTTCATGATGTGAAGGGTGCCGATTATAATTTCATTGATGAAATGTTCGATAACCAAAATCTCGGCTTTTTTATGGATATTGCTTCTGTCGATTACGGCGAAATCTGTTTTGGCGGATGACACCGGCCTTTGGTTGGACGCTGCCTTTCCGAAAAACGCCGTCGAAATTCTCGGCTGGCAGGGAAAATTTGTTTCGAATAAGGTCGATGCCGATTGTGCTCTGTCACTTTCCGTTGCCGGTACCTTCTCCGACCCCGATGCCAGCCAAGAAATCCAACTGGTATACGTGCTGGTCGCACCTTATCCCACTTCTAGAGATGTCGTGTCGTTAAAAATGATCAAATCTTTTTGGACAGGGAAAGCCATATCTTCTTTAAGTCAAATATTGGTTGATGCTGAGACAGATGCGGTTTTTTCGGCTGTTTGGGGTGAGCCGGATCGGGATCAGATCATAACACTTCCTGCTGAACGGATTCTTGAAACAACTTGGAGCCAGGAGAAAACTTGGGCGATTATTCCGTTTGACAAATTGGATCCGCGGTGGAAGGTTTTGAAAGTCAATAATGTCAGTCCGCTGGATTTCGATTTTGAGCCGGAAACCTATCCATTAACCGTAACCTGGCGAATAGAATCGCTGAAGGGAGAAAAGAATTGCCAAATTCCTCAGCCGGCCGGCAATTTCGATCCGAATAAATTAACGACATTGACCCTGACAGGGACGACAGCCATGGTACGCCGGTTGGCGTATGCGATCGAAGATCAGGGGGCTGATTTTATCACGCGGAATATCGGACCGGTTCTCAGCCGTTCGGATTTTACCCATATCAGCAACGAAGTTTCTTATTATGAAGATTGTCCGCCGGGAATTCCGCTGCGGCGCGAAGCGAGATTCTGCTGCCTTCCTTCCTATTCGGCGGTTTTGAAGAATGTCGGGGCGGATCTGATCGAATTAACGGGCAATCATATTTTTGATTGGGGCATCGAGCCGTTTCTGTTCACTTTGGATCAGTATCGGGAAGAAAACCTGAAATATTACGGCGGCGGGAAGAATGCCGAGGAAGCGCAGCAACCGGTTTTCATCTTGCATCACGGGAATCGGATTGCCGTTGTCGGCTGCAATTCCGTCGGACCGGAAAGTGTCTTTGCTACGGATACCCAACCCGGCGCGGCTCGCTGCGATATGGCTCGACTGTCTGCCCAAGTCAAAGAACTGAAGGAAGAAGGGTGGATGGTAGTGGTCACTTTCCAAAATATTGAATATGATGACTACATCGTTCCGCCGGTTGAAAGCCATGATTTTTATGAGATTGCGGAAGCAGGTCCGGTCATTGTTAGCGGCAGTCAAGCTCATATTCCGCAAGGATTCGCATTTGTCGGAAAAACTTTTGTTCATTTTGGGCTGGGGAATTTGCTGTTTGACCAAATTTCCGATATCGAACGGGATTCGTGTTTTGATCGTCATTATTTTTATGATGGGCGTTATATCGGGAATGTCACCGAAACGATTCGACAGGAAGAAACCATGCAGCCTCGTTTTCTTCGTTCAAGTGAGCGAGCCCCTTTTTTAGAAAAACTGTTCAGCGTTTCCGATTGGACAAAGGTATTTAAATGAAAATGAAAAGAACTACCTTGACTATTTTATTGATTCATTTTTTGC
Source organism: Leptolinea sp. UBA1437 (assembly GCA_002329625.1). Lineage (GTDB taxonomy): Bacteria > Chloroflexota > Anaerolineae > Anaerolineales > Anaerolineaceae > Flexilinea. The sequence continues at coordinate 5,518 of DCTP01000084.1, read as the reverse complement.
TCGGCATATTTGCTTTGAGCGGTTGCAGTTCTCAACCCAAGCTCAGTGCAGAAGAAACTGTCCGGGCATTTATTGATGCCGTTCGCGCGGGTGATATTGAGAAAGCTTCGAGTTATCTGGCAGATCCGAGCGCTTCTTTGACTGTCCCGCAAAATCGATTAGGAGAGGCAATCCGCCAGTCTATGAAGGTGGTATCGGTAAAAGAGAACAAAAACGATGAAACTTCTTCCTTCTTTACTGTCGATGTCACCTTGCAAATGCTGGATGTCTTGCAAGTGATGAGTCGCGCTACGATGTTATACCTGATGGATACCAAAGCCGATCCGCAGAAGGTCGATCCGGAAACCATTCAGGAAGATCAACGGATGGCGGCAATATATGATACGCTTTTGAAAGCAGATGAGAAGAACCCGCTGCCTATCAAAGAGACGCTTTGTATTTTTACGCTGCAAGAGCAGAATGGTATTTTGAAAATCGTAATGGATGAATCTTTGGCGAACACGCTTGAAGGAAACATCCGGGAAAATCTTGAAACAATTCGCAAGATTCTTCAGAATCAACAGGAGACAGAACAATGAAAGAAAAAATTCCATGCAAAGTATTAATTTTAGGTTCCGGACCCGCCGGAATCTCAGCCGCAATCTACACCGCCAGAGCCCGATTGGAAACGATTGTCATTACCGGTCCTTCTTTAGGAGGTCGGATTTCTTTGGCATCAGAAATTGACAATTACCCCGGTGTTACCGATAACCCCAGCGGCACCGAATTAATGAGCCGGTTTATCTCACAAGCTGAAAAATTCGGCGCTGTTTTGGATTATGACACAGCCATTAAAGTCAATTTATCTGAACGTCCGTTTGAAATCGAGACGGAGGGAAAAATATATCTGGCGGAAAATCTGATCATCACTACCGGTTCCAGATCGGTTACGATGTCTGTCCCTGGTGAAAAAGAATTAACCGGATCTGGAGTTTCCTATTGCGCAACTTGCGATGGCTTTTTCTTTAAGGATAAAAAAGTGGCGGTGGTCGGTGGAAATAACGAAGCGGTGGAAGAGGCGGTTTTTCTGACGAAATTTGCTTCATCGGTAACGATCATTCATCGTCAGGGTGAGCTGCGGGCTGATCCGATTCGACTCGAAAGAGCAAAGGAAAACCCGAAGATTCAATATCTGATGAATTCAACTGTCACCGCTGTGTTGGGAAAAGATCATGTCGAAGGCTTGCGAGTCAAAAACCTGCTGACCGGCGAAGAACAGGATATGCCGTTTGACGGCGTCTTTGTATTTATCGGCCAAAAACCGATTTCGGAATTATACGAAGGTCAGTTGGAGATGGAAAAAGGGTTGATCAAAGTGGATGACCGGATGAGGACGAAAATTCCGGGTGTTTATGCGGCCGGCGAAAGCGTCGACGGCTTTTATAAACAGGTGGTCGTATCCGCCGGAATGGGTGCGATGGCGGGTATTTCATTGATTAAAGATCTTGCCTGATCGGCAACGGAAGACGGAAAGGAATCGGATCATGAATCAACAAGCGGAAGCTTTTATTCAGCAGAAGCGATTGGTCGAAACTTTTTTAGCGCTTGTACGGGTGGACAGTCCCTCTGGTCATGAAGCGAAATTGAGTGACGCGCTGGTGAAAGAATTGATCAAACTGGACGGAGACCCGCATCAGGATGAAATCGGCAACATTGTCGCCTATTTCAAAGGGAACGGAAGTGACGATACCGTTATGCTTTGCGCCCATATGGATACGGTCGGAAACGACGTGGGAATTCAGCCCATCGTATTATCGGATCGGATTACATCCGACGGGACGACCATTTTAGGTGCCGACGATAAATCCGGAATTGCCGTCATTCTGGAAATTCTGAAGGTTTTTAAAGAACATCCGGAAATCAGCCACCCCGCGCTGGAAGTGGTACTGACCGTTCAGGAAGAAGTCGGGTTGGTCGGATCGTCCTACCTAGACAAATCGCAACTGAAAGCGAATTGGGGACTGATTTTGGATTCCGGAGGAAGAATCGGGGAAATCACCGTGTCCGGTCCGACCTCGCGAAAATATACGTTTACGATTCTCGGCAAAGCCGCTCATGCTGCCGTGGCGCCGGAACAAGGTATTAATGCCATTCAGGCAGCCGCATTGGGGATAACTAAATGTCCGTGCGGAAAGGTTGACCTCGAAGTCGTGATTGGGATCGGCGTTATTCAAGGGGGCATCGCCACCAATATCGTTCCGGATAAAGTCGAAGTGAAAGCGATGATTCGCAGCCGGAATGCGGAAAAGCTGGAACAGTTCAGTGCTCAGATGGAAAAAGCTTTTCGGGAAGGATGTGAGCCCTTCGGAGCTAAATCGGAAGTGGAAAAGAGCGATTCTTATCAGGGTTATCTGCTGGATGAAAATTCCGTACCTTGGCAAAAAACCAAAAAGGCTGCGGAATTATTGGGTTTTCCGTTTTTTACCGAACATTCGTTGGGCGGAACGGATTGCAATCATTTCAATCAAGCCGGTATTCCGTGTTGTTCCGTTTCCACCGGCATGACCAATGAGCATATGAAGGATGAATACATTCGTATTCAGGATTTATATGACGCAGCCCGGCATGTGATTACGGCGATAACGATCGCATAAAAAGGATTCGTTCGGCATTTTATCGGTCCGGCATCGCTTTCGAGTTGTGCCGGACCTTTTCTTTACCGGTGATGATCGTATGAACCTGCTTTTCGGTGTCACATTCGTCAAGTAATTTGATTTTTAAATTTTGGCAAAGAAAATCATTAAAAGACGAAATTTGAAATAACCGGAACAGTCAGAGTTTGATTAGGCAATGGAGGAGGAGATTATGAGAGCGGTTTATCCGATCGTCCTGACGAAGGATGGTCAATATTATATTGTGGATGTACCGGATTTTGGGATCAGTACTTTCGGAAAAAGTATGTATGACGCAATCAAAATGGCACGGGATGCGATCGGCATTGCCGGGATCGATCGAGAGGATCACGGTGAAAAAATTCCGGAGGCGACATCGTTTGAGGAAATAGTCAAAAAAACCACAGAAGGCATTGTGACGTTAGTCGATGTCGATTTCGTTGATTATCGAAAAAAACATGAAAGGCGAGCGGTAAAGAAAACTTTATCATTACCGTCATGGTTGAACGAAGCGGCAGGAGAAAAAGGGATAAATTATTCTGCAGTGTTACAGGCTGCATTAAAGAAAGAACTCGGTATCAGCGAAAAGGAAATTGAAAAAGAGTATAAACAATAAAGGGTTTCATTAAATAAGTTGTTCTTCCGAGCGCGGCGAAGTCGGCAACCATATGATGAGGTTATCGATGGTTTGTCGACTTTTTTATCGGTAATCGTACCGGTTTCGCTGAATCTGCTCTCAGCTTACAGACCGTTGTTTGAATCTTTTGGCAGCGATCCATTCTGTAAGCCAACTGAGAAGCACTCCGCCCGCAATTATCAGCCCACCCCTGAAGGTAACATCCGAATAGCCGTTTCCCGCGGATAAATCCAACCAGATCCCGGTAAACACCTGTCCGATAAATGTCAGCAAGGTCAGACGAAAAGCGGAGATATGTGAAATGGTTAAATTGCAAAGCAACACAACTGTCACACCCAGGACCCCTCCGAGAAAAATCCAAGGGCGGATCGGAAATTCAATGTTGAATGGATCGCCGGTACGCCTCAAAGAAGCCGTTGCTAACAGAATTGTGATCGGCAGGCCTACCAGATGATTTATCAGCGAACCGCGTAACGCTCCGGCTTTCTCTGCCAATCGGGAGTTGACCGAACGGGAAAGCACGACGGAAACACCCGCGACAAACGAAACAATCACCGCAATGGTCGCTTCCCTGACTGTCTGATCCAGCATGATGAAAACGCCGATCAGCGCAAAAGTCAACCCGGGAATGGAATTCTTCTGAAACGGTTGCTGTTTCATCCCAAGCAGACCGGCGGAATCGACGATCAGGGACATAACGGTTTGCCCCAACAATCCCAATGCGACAATGCTGGTCATGCTGATACGCCCGAATGCCAAGTTATTGAACACCGTGGTAAAGACGCCGATCGCTCCGCCCAAATAGATCCAAAGAGGCTGATGACCCCAGAGCGGTTTTTTGGGCTTCTGAAAAGCGCAAAGGATCATTGANNGAAAAGCACAAAGGACCATGGCAAACAGAGACCCGACCGCATGGATAATTGCCGCCGCCGGAAATATCCCGAATTCTGCGGTCAAATGCCCGTTTATGGATATCATGACCGCAAGCGTCATGCCGGTTATGAGAGCCGAAATCTGAACCATTCTGTTATTCCTCTTGCTGAGAAAGCATATCAAATAAGCGGCGGACGCAATAGGACATTTGTCATGGTGTTTTTTGCGTTTTCTGATTTAATAGAAAGAAAGGCGAAAAGATATGAAAAAAGAGATCCCGACTAAAAAACATCTGGAGAAACTCGCGGAATATAACTTGCAAACGATCCCACCGGAAAAATGGATCAGTATACGCTATCAGCCGGGTGAAGCCATCACCAGGGAAGGTGTTGAAATCGAAAACCTGGCACTGGTCATCGGCGGAATGGCGAAAGTTTATCGCACGGCACCGAACGGTAGGAACCTGATCCTTTGTTATTACCTTTCCGACGGCGTGATCGGGGAAATCGAATTACTCACCCGGCGGAAACTTGCCACGAGCACCGTCACCGCTATCTCCGAATTTGAATGCATTGCGATTGACAGTGAAATCTGTGCCGCGGAACTGAAAACAAATATATTGTTTTCGAACAAGCTTGGGACAACGTTGGCGGAAAAGTTGGAACGAAGTACGGATAATTATGTGTTGGCGGCGTTGTGCTCTGCCGAAGAACGTCTTTGCACCTATATTCTGCGGAACGCTCCCACCGGCTTGTTTCACGATCTATTGACCGATGTAGCCTGTTCCGTCGGTACAAGTTATCGTCATGTCTTTCGTCTGCTGTCGGAGCTCTGTAACGAAGGTATCTTACGGAAATCCGAAAGCGGATTTGAAATTATGAACCGCGAAGAGTTGATCCGCCGTTCTCGGGCAATGGTGAATCAAAAAACGGAATTGTGAAGAAAGAACTCCGATAACTGGTAGCCGAACGAAGGTGCTATTCAAAAATCCGGAAATATTGCAAGTTCTGTCTGAAAAGACTTTTCCCGCCGGATCGAATGATCGAAACCCGTAAAAAATCCCCTCGCCGAAGGTGGAAAAAGGAAATTAACCCGATCGGAGACGATCGTCATGATTCGAACAGGAGAGAATTTTTGAATACCTAAATGGCGGTCTTAGGAAAACTCAGAGCGCTTTGCGGCGGACCATGTATTCCGCCCACATCGATGTGCCGATCACTCCGGCGTTGTTCCCCAACTGGGCGGGAACAATCTGAATCCTTTCGAGTGGGACCAAATGGACATGTTCCTGGATCGCTCTGCGCATGGGCGCGAACAGGATTTCGCCGGCTTGCGCGATGCCGCCCCCGATAACGAT
>DCTP01000097.1 GCA_002329625.1 Leptolinea sp. UBA1437 | reverse complement strand
TTCATCAAACGTTGCCCGCGGAATCCGATTGAGCATATACCGGCGCCAAGTGACGCAAGGTCGATCCGCTACCGGCGGATGCCAATCGGACGCTGGATCATCCGTTTCCCACAGTATGAACCGTTCCGGCTCGGGAATGAGACTTTTTTCGCTGAGTTGATTTCCTTTTTTATCAAAGAGTTCCAATCCGGCTCCGAATGCCGCTAATGTATTCTCGATCGATCCCGGTTCGGTTTCGATCGGTTTTCCGATCGACAGACGAATATAAGCCGTTCGTGGTAAAACGCCGCCGAACACATCCGCAAAGGACCGGCAGGTCGGACAGATGCGGTCTTCCTTTTGAGGGTCGATTAAGCTGGTCTTTTCCTTTTCCTCTCCACAAACCGAACAAATATCTTCCCGATTGCCACCGTGCGCTTCGGGGGTAAAAATCAGCTGATGCATATTGGCACCCAATTCGGTGTATCGATGCTGCTTTTTCTCGTTCAGCTTTTCATGCATGCGATTCCAATAAACGGGAAACGCACCTTTTTTGAATCCACTGAAAGGGATTTCGCAAAAAGCGAGCGAGAGATAAAGCGAAGTGCCATGATAACGAAGCAAAATTCCGCTGATTTCCGCTTGCAGCTGAGAAATCACATCGCCGGCTGTCAGAGGAGCGATCAGATAAAAAGCTCCGCCTCCCGAGTAAATTACATTGCAATAGGGGATCTCCAACCGCTTTAGGACATAGCGCAAGATCACTTCCGTCAGGATCTGAAGGAAAAAGGATCGTCCTCTCAACGACTGGGCAGCTTTATCTCCGGCAACAGTATAAATAAAATTTTGAATGCCGGAAAAGCTTCCTCCCACCAGCAACGCCGCGGGTTGATCTAACAGATCCTGCTGTTCCTGCGGAAGTGAATTATTCTTGAAAGACGCCTGGAGAGCATCGAATAATCGAACGAGCATCGATTCCGGCAGGTCCCGCAGACAGACGGCAATTGCCGCCGTGGTGCGCGAGTGGTCATATAGAGAGACATCCGGTATATCATAATAATAGGAAGAAGGAACCGACCAGGCATTATCTCGTAATGAGACCAACAATCTTTCCAGGTCTGTTTCGGCATCTCCGCTTACCTGTTGCAGACTTTCCTTCAGCGCTTGAACAATCCTTTCATAAGATTCTGCCGGCTTTGATTCGAATTCTCTCCGCGGGAAAATCGCATCCTCACTCAATGTGATCTTATCTAACGGCAGATAGTTTTTCGGCTTGGTTGAATCAGTCCGATTTGCTCCGACTCGATCAAAAATGGAGCGCATTTGTTTGGGTGGATTTTTATTGTCTTTTTCGGACTCTTCATCGGATCTTTCACCGGCGCTTAGTTTATCCGCAACGGAAATCAGATAACTCAGATAATGATCCGCTGCCGGTGATTTTTCCGGGTTATGATGAAAGGCGCTGTGTAATGCAGCAGAACGATAATTCTTATCCGCATCTTCCGCAAATTTCTGCGTCCAACAGGCATGAACCGGCTGGCCTTCTCTTTCGATTCCCTCCGGCAGTTGCCAGGGAGTTAATTGGGAGCGCTGCAAGATCTTTCCGAAATCATGAAATAAACCGGCATAGGCGGCTTCAATGGTTTTCTGATGCATTCATCTTCCTCCTTTTTGTTTAACAATTTTTCGGAACGGATCGCCCGTCCGTTTACTCTGATGATGATTAGAACCCTTTTATTCGGGCTTGTCATCAGTAATTTCCCTGATTTTTGATAGAAAATAGATCTGCGTCAGTGAGACAAACTGTGTGCGGGAAACGTTCGGCATTCCCCAATAGGATGCCGCTTTCATAAAAATGTTCCGAAGGTGAGTTTCAACCGTGCGTTCGGAAATGTGCAATTTTCCGGCAATTTCCGCATTGCCAGATCCAGATAATGCCAAGATCTCGGAAATCTTTTGTTCCGTCCGGGTACAGTGATGAAGAAAAAAATCAGCGGCTTTCCGACTTTTTTCGGTGAAAAGCAGCGTTCTTGCCGATTGAATTGCTTCCGCGGGATTCTGAGGGGTATCCAGAGCCGTTCCGGCTGAATAGTCTTTCCAAGATAAAAAAGGGATGGAAATCAATTTCATTTCACCGTAATCCGCTCCCGATGTCGGATGCATTTTTCTTTGGCTGACGTATTTATCGGACGAGATTAAATACCATAACCGATCTTGCTCGTCAAACAGAATCTGAGCGACAACCATATTGAGCATTGCCATCAGTTTTCTGCCGCCGGAACATAGAAAATGGATACAAGCGCCTTCTTTCTTCAGATCGGCAACAACGGAATAAACGACTTCAAAATAAATATCCACCTGTTTTTCATCGTCCGCCTCGACCACACACTCCTGTGAATTTTTTTGTAACGGGATGAAATCAAATCGGAATGCATAAGGCTGGATCTCCGGTGTGCGGAAATCCTTTTTTAGAGTTTTAATTGCCGAAAGTAGCTGCGGATTGGTTGATTTGGAATGAAGGACGATGACCCGATCAAATCGAATCGGATCCGATCGGTGAGCCATCAGCTCAATCATGTTGGAAATGATTTGCGGTTCGGTTCCGATGGTTGCGATTAGGATATTTCGATTCATAAACAGGTTTCTTTTGGTTACGGACAGTTCGATTGTGAACAGGTTGAAAATCAAATACCGGGATGAAAAGTCGCTCCGGACAGTGGGCTTTTTGGGTTGGGGAATTAATCAACCGCACCATTCAAATATCGGTAATATGGATGATCAACCATAAAAATACTTTATTGTTTTATTATAATCAATCTAAAAGAAAACTTTGCAAACTCGGCCTACAGAAGCAATCTGCAGGAGAAGATGGCATCCTCGACGGATGTTCTCTCGGGCATATGGTTATTTTTTGAACAACCCCACCGTAGGGGCAGGTTCCAAACCT
>DCTP01000063.1 GCA_002329625.1 Leptolinea sp. UBA1437 | reverse complement strand
TCTATATGATACGGAAGGCGAAGTCATAGGCAGTGGTAGAATTTTGAAAACGGAAAGAAAATAATGATACTACCCGCAATTATTTTCAGTTTCATAATGGCTACTTTATATGCGTGTATCTTCCATTTAATCAGAGGCGGGAATCTTTTTACCCTTTTTATTTACATCGTTGTCTCTAACATCGGCTTTTTTGGCGGTCAATATATTGCCGAGTTGATGGGAATAAAATTTTTAACACTCGGAACGATTAATTTCGGAGTGGGAACAATTGTCAGTATCGGCTTACTATTAATTGGCGGATGGATCAGCAGGCCGATTGAGTAAATGCGATATCCGTCGGACTTTTTATCAAGTAAGAATTTCAGGAGATCATATTATGAGTGAAAAATTAACCGGCACAGTCAAATGGTTTAATACGAGTAAGGGATACGGATTTATTGCGGTTCCGGGTCAAAAAGACATCTTTGTTCATTATTTGGATATCCGGTCGGACGGATTTAAAAATCTGTCGGAAGGTCAACAGGTTGAATTTATTCCTGTAGAAAGTTCAAAAGGACTACGGGCAACTGAAGTTCATGTTATCGATAAAGAGAAAAAAGAATAATTCAACCGGCTCACGATCGAAGTTTTTTTAATGTATCTAAAGAGCGAATTGCATATTGCCTTCCCCGTTCCTGCTTTGATCGGGGAGGGTTCTCTAAGGGAGGTAATATGCCGAAATTCGCCTTCACCGGCTGAAAATTCTTTTTCTCTGAATTTGCCAAGTAATGAATCATCGAGCCGAGCATTGTCTCTATAGGGAAAAGGGGTAACGGATCTCCATGGATGAATGCGGCTGCATTTAATCCCGCAGCCAAACCGGTTCCGATATTTCCCATATATCCTTCAACGCCGGACAATTGGCCGGCAAAGAATATTCGAGGATCGGAAATTAATTGCAGATGTTCATTGATCAGGCCGGGGGAAGAAAGGAATGTATTCCGATGCATTTGACCGAAGCGAGCAAAAACGGCATTTTCCAGCCCGGGAATATTTCGAAATACTCTTTCTTGTTCGGAGTAGCGAAGATTTGTTTGAAAACCTACCAGGTTATATAAATCTCCCGCGAGATTATCTTGTCGTAACTGCAAAACCGCCCATGGACGATGCCCGGTATGAGGATCTTTCAATCCGGTCGGACGAAGAGGACCAAATGCCAGCGCATCTTTCCCTCTGGCTGCCAATATTTCAATCGGTAAGCAGCCTTCAAAAAATTTCTGCTGACCGGAAAGGATATCTTTCTCAAAATCTTTTAGCTCAATCCGTTCGGCATGAATCAGCAGATCGACAAAACGATCATATTCTTCTTTTGTGAAAGGACAGTTTATATAATCTCCGTCTCCAGAGTTGTCAAAATCATAACGAGAAGCCCGAAAAGCAATCTTAAAATCGATCGAATCGGCATAAACAACCGGGGCGATTGCATCATAAAAATAGAGATTCTCTTCTCCGGTCAAGCGGACAATATCTTTACATAACGATTCGGAAGTCAACGGTCCGCTTGCGATGATTACCGGTAAATCGTCGGGAATATACCTCACTTCATCACGGATTACCTGAATATTCGGGTGACTCAAAACAGCATTTTCAATCGCGATCGAAAATGCTTCACGATCCACAGCTAATGCATTTCCTGCGGGTAATTTGGTTTTTTCCGCAATATCGATCAGAAGTGAGCCCAAAAAACGAAGTTCTTCTTTCAATAATCCGGAAGCGCGATCGATCAGGTTTGATCCCAAAGAATTGGAACAAACCAATTCCGCTAGATTTCCGGTCACATGGGCTTCGGTCATTTTTTGCGGTCTCATTTCGAAAAGAATGACATGAACTCCTCTTTGTGCGGCAGTCCATGCGGCTTCACAACCGGCTAAGCCTCCGCCGATTATATATAAATCGGATTGATTATTGCTTCCCATACCGAACATTTTTACCATGGATTTTCTCCTTGATCGCGTTGTAATAAGAATATTCGATAAAAGGAAAATTCAGAATAAAAAATCATAGCGACTTCTTTTAATCTCTTTTGAAGAATACTTGACTCTGGTACAATTCTTGTGCTGTGGTATAAAACTTGCACCTATAGCTTAGACGAATGATTTCTGAACAATAACGAATATGGATTTCTGAAACTTGTCGGAATAATGGGGAATAAATTATGTATCAACGTCAAAAGCAAGAATTACGTCAGCAAACTTCAGCACATTTAGCACAAACCATGACAATACTCAGTATGTCTGCCGATGAAATTCGCGAAAAAATAGCCAGTGAATTATCTGTCAACCCGGCTTTGGAACTGACTGATGAAAGAATTTGTCCGACCTGTCATCGTTTGCTTCCCGACCATGGTATTTGTCCTAACTGTTGCACCTTAAAATCCGAAGATGAAGAAAGCATTGTTTTTGTCAGCCCGCGTGATGATTTTGCGGTTGAAAATTATGCGGTCCATTCGGAATTATCTCATGAACCGGATATGGATTCCGCGCAGCATGAAGATTTGCCGACTTATGTTTTACGACAAATAGGTCCCGATCTCGAGGGTGATGAAAAAATGATCGCGGCTTATTTACTGACAAGTCTTGATGAAGACGGATTTATAACTTCCTCTGTATTGGAGATTGCTCAATATTACCATGTACTTCCTTCAAAAATCGAGGAGGTTATTCAATTAATCCAGCATGCGGATCCCCTTGGTGTCGGTTCGCGCAATCCTCAAGAAGCTTTAATGGTTCAAATCCAGCATTTATCCGGATTAATCGATATCCCCGATAAGACTTTGGATGTTATTCGTGATTCTTATGATTTATTAATCCACGGGAAATACCGGGAGATTTCAAAAATCCATGATCTCACAACCAAACAAATTAATACGATTGAAAAATTTATCGGTGAAAATCTGAATCCTTATCCCGGGCGTGCTTATTGGGGGGAAAAAGGAATCGATAATAATGTAGACAATAATACCTATCACTTTCCGGATATTTTAATTTATTACTTGAACGATAATCCAAAGAATCCGCTTGTGGTAGAGATAATTATGCCGATCAACGGGAATCTGAGAGTGAATGAATTTTTCAAAAGGGAATCGAAAAATGCACCGGAAGATAAGGTGGAGGAATGGAAAAATGATATTGACCGTGCTTCGTTGCTTATTAAGTGTCTCCACCAAAGAAATAATACAATGGTGCGATTGATGGAAGTTTTGGTCGATCTCCAAGGAAATTTCATTCGATACGGAGATAGCAATATTGTTCCGATTACCCGCGCACAGATATCAAAATTGTTAGATGTTCATGAATCTACAATCAGTCGAGCGGTTGCGAATAAAACAGTTATGCTTCCCAATAAAAAAGTTGTTCCCTTGTCAGCATTTTTTGATCGAAGTCTGAATGTCAGAACAATTATCAAAGATTTGGTCAAAGAAGAAAAGAAACCACTGACTGACGCAAAAATTGTCGAAGTATTAACCGGGATGGGAATCGATATCGCGCGCAGAACGGTTGCCAAATATCGTGCCATGGAAGGCATTTTACCAGCTCATATGAGAAACAGCGCTAATTTGAGATAAGACAAATGGAAAATATCTCGATTGAAAACTCTTTTGAAGTCAAGACCATTTGCGACTCATTTTTATATTCATGTATCACTCCCGCTTTTATTTGGGCTGTTCAAGAAGGACGGTTGATTTCGGCAAATCCCATGGGAGTTGAATTTCTCAATTCATTCCGTTCTTCGGTTGATACCGCTGAACTTTCTGATCTGATTCGCAACTGGAAAGAGATACCCGATGAAGATCATCATACTATGTGGTTTGAATTTCGATCACAAGACGGCCGAATAAAGCCCGTTCAGGTCAGAAATTCTTATTTAACACCAGAAAAAACTATATTAGCATCGGTTGTCATTAATCCGCGTTGGAATGTCGAAACAACCGGAAGTCAATCCATGGATGCATTGTTGCATATTATCGGAAATGCTTCGGTCACCTTCTGTTCAAGGACTGATTTTTTGGAGGGTTTTGAATCGTTCATGGACATAACGTCGGTAGAATTAGGCCTTTCCGAATTCGGATTTATTCCCGAACCTATTTTCGAGCAATATGACCTTTATGATCGGTTGCAGAAGAATATCATGTCAAAATCAATCTATCCCTTTATTGAAGAAAATTTAAGTCGTTTTTCTTCTTTTGAGGGAGACAGGTTAAGTGATGTTTCTGATGGATTTGCGGGGAGTCCAATTCATTTTAAAATATTTCCCGTGTCAAATTCCGGACAAAGGATCGGCTATTTCATTCTCCGATTTCAGGACAGCGCTTTATATCGTCTAGATTTTTATCAGACGGTTCTTGAAATCCTGAGTATATATTTCCAGGGTTTATTTGAAAATATGGAGATGACTAAGTCGTTGTATCAATGCGAATTCCAAAATTCATTAAATCATCAGATTATCGATAATATCTCAGAAGGCATCATTATTACCAATAATGAATATCAAATCGTATATATCAATCAAATATCATCGATCATGTTCGGTTTTGCTCCTTCCGATGTTGTTGGACACCCTCTAGATGATCTTCTGGTAACAAATGAAGGGGTCAGAAAGATCGTCCAAACATTATCTTCATCCGAAAATAACTCTGATGAAACACCTTTCATACAATATTTACATCGTCGAAGCGGAGAAAGTTTCCCTTGTCATCTCCGGATTTCAACACTTGATTTTGATGAAAAAAACAGCTATACAATTTTTGTCTTAACCGATGTATCAGAATCCGAGGAGAGCCGTCTTAAAACAGAACAACTTACCCAACGAGCATTTTTAGGTGATTTTGCATCTTTATTAGCCCATGAAATTCGAAATCCGATCAACAATATGAATATCTGGATTCAGAATATAAAGAGTTTAACAAATGAACAAAGTGATATTTATCAAGCGGTAAATCGAATTGAGGAAGATTGTTCAAGAGTTTCCGTGCTGGTTAATAATATTCTGGCGTTTTCCAAACCACTCAAGCTGAATTTGGAAGAAATAGATTTGGAGCAGTATATCAATGACATAATCGAACGCTGGAAATTGAATTTTGCTCGAGCGAATATCAAAACTTTTTTCAGCGCACCAGAAAATTTGCCGAAAGTATTGATCGACCCGCGTTCCATGGAACAAGTATTTAACAACCTGATCGGAAATGCGATAGATGCATTCGATAATAAGGGTGGGGTTATTTCTTTCAAAATCAGTTTGCATGATTCAAAGACAGGGAGGAAACAGGTTCAAATATCAGTTTCCGATAACGGTCCGGGAATTCCGGATGAAATAATTGATCATATTTTTGAACCTTTTGTTACTTCAAAGAAAAAAGGAAACGGTTGGGGACTTGCGGTCAGCAAACGTATTATTACCTCACATAAGGGGACAATACAAGTAAAATCATACCCTGGCGGTACCGTTTTTGAAATTACCTTACCGATTAGTACGGGAGTATAAGAGGATGGATTTTACTGTTTTAGTGGTAGACGATGAAGAAAATTTTCGTGAAGGGATTAAACAATATCTTTCGAGAGATGTTAACTATGAAATACTGGATGCCGCATCTTTAAGCGAAGCTCGCGAAATTCTCAACCGTCAACCGGTCGATATCATCATGTTGGATGTTCAGATCGGCAAGGAATACGGGCCTGATCTTCTTTATGACATTAATCGAATTCGTCCGACACCGAAGACTATTTTAATCACCGCATACGGTGAAGTTGAAATGGCTGTTGATGCAATGAAAAACGGTGCTTTTGATTTTCTTTCGAAGCCGGTAAGTTTTCCGCTGTTGGAGGCAACTTTAAAACGAGCGGAGGATGTTATTCGGCTTCAAAAAGAAATTGAAAGTTTAATGGGTGCTTATAAAAAAGATTTTTCATTCGTCGTCGGACAGAATGAGAAAATGAAACGGATATTTAAAGATGCTCAACTTGCAGCGAGAGCTCAGGTTTCTATTTTAATCGGAGGCGAAACAGGTACCGGTAAAGAGGTTCTNNTAAATTTATTCATCAGAACGGCCCGAGAGCGAACAAACTGCTGGTACCCATCAATTGCGCTGCGATTCAACCAACAATTCTTGAATCTGAGTTGTTTGGATATGAAGCCGGTGCTTTTACAAATGCCGAAAAGAGAAAACCCGGTTTATTTGAAGTGGCTGATGGCGGCATTCTATTTTTGGATGAAATCTCCTCAATGAGCATGGATATGCAGTCAAAATTGTTGCGTGCCATCGAAGAAAAGAAAATCAGGCATGTGGGAGGCACCAAAGAGATACCCGTTGATGTGCAAATTGTTGCCGCTTCGAATCGAAATATTTCCGAGATGATTGAAAAAGGTGATTTCCGGGAGGACTTATATTATAGATTGCGCATAGTCGATATTGAGATTCCTCCTTTACGGGAAAGAAAAGAAGACCTTCCCGAATTGATTGGTTTTTTTGTTAAGTCAATCAGTGCAGAAAGAGGATTGAATATAACCAAAGTTTCTGAACCAGTCATTCGAGCGTTTCAGAATTATTCATGGCCTGGTAATATTCGCGAACTAAAAAATGCTATCGAACGTGCAAGCATTTTTTGTGAAGGAGACACGATCAATTTATGCGATATTCCAGCGGACATCGCAAAATTTGAATAAAATGGGGATCGTCAAATTATGATTAATAATTCAGCTGCCTTCTCAATAGCCGGAATTGTACTGTTCATCGTCGGTTGTATAGCGATAATTATGGGAATTGTCATAATCATTTCCAGCGTTTTTTCAAAAAATGCTCAGGAGATTCAAAAACAAGCCGCGAAGTTGTCTTCAAAAGGTTTTACGGATGAAATGAGCGGAGCGCTCGGTAATGCCGGTACTTTAATCCGAGAATTAAACACACTGATCGAAACAAAGCGCGGGGTGGGATTATCTTTGGTTCTGATCGGTTTTATTATTGCAGCTTTGTGTTATCTCTTTTTACTTTAACTTCATAATAAGACAGGCCTTTGAATGGAAAAAGCGAAGATTAACCGAACTCAATTAATAGATTTATCAAATGCAGCTTTTCAACTTGGAAATTTTGATTGTGCAAGAAAATTGTTAATTGCTTGGTTAAAAGAATTTCCAAATGATTTATGGATCAGATACCGCCTGGCAATTGTTCTTTATAAATCCGGGAAAACAAATGAAGCTATCCGGTTAAGCGAAATTATTTTGAAATATGATCCGGAATTCTTTGAAGTATGGGCATTGCTGTCAATTTTGTATCCGGAAAACAGCGAAGACAAGAAAATCGCTCTCAGTCGGATGAAATTAATAAAAAGCTATCAAAAAGGTAAAGAAGGTTCTCGTAACAAAAATATTTTCGGTTTTTTTAATAGGGGATTAACCGAAAAGAATTTGGAATGTATTGAAGACGTCGATGATTTTGACATTATTACGGCCATTCATTTTTCTCTGAACAGTGATCAACAGAAAGATCTCGAATCAAATTTTCGGTTGATGAAAATTTATAACCGCCGTTGGCCGAACGCGATTCAATTCAAACTTTTGCTGGGTGATGTGATGAACAAGATGGGTAATGTTGAAGAAGGAACCAAACTGATTCATTCCACCTTGGAAAATGATTTGCTCGGCCAGGTTGCCAATCGAACTTGGAAAGAAAACAACGTATATAAGGAGCTTTGGATTGATCCGGCTGCTCTTTCGATTGATGTTTCAAAAATTCAAATCCCGTTGAAAGTCGGGAAAAAAGCGAGACTGGATCATACGATTAATATTTCATGGAGTGATTCGGATTCAAAATTATCGAACCGTTCGGATGAACTAATAACGGCTGCCGATACAAAAGATGTATTTATGGAAGCATCGGAAGAGAATGACAAATCGTTGCCGAATCCTATTGCAATTGCGAATGAATCAATGATCAAACGAGAGGAGTCCGAGCTTTCGGACAAAGAAAAAATTTCTCCCCAAAAAGAAATGAAGACACTTATTACTTCTAACGGCAATTTATCTTCATTAATCGGCTTTTTAAAAAAAATATTTACAGGGAGATGGGAAAAGCAAACTGAAACCGTCGACTCAATTAAGGAATTTATTTACAAATTAGATCCCGATGACGCGGACGAACGCTTCCCCGTTTATGTAATATTATCGACCGTTGCGGGATTGACGGCAAAATACGGGAAAAACAACAAAGATTTTATCGATCAAGAGATGCGATCCGCCGCAGATGCGATTGAAAACCGAAACGGCTGGAATGCGATGGTATTTTATCCGGACGAATTCCAAGCGAACAGCAAAACGGTTTTGGATCCGCAATCTATCCGAAACTCGATTATTAAATTAGACGAATCGCTCGCACAAAAGGGTTCAATGATCGGAGCGTTATTGATTGTCGGCGGACACGATGTCGTTCCGTTTTTTAAGTTATCAAATCCGGCAATGGATGATGATTTGTCAATCTGTTCGGATGCTCCGTACGGAAGCCCGGATTCATCCCGATACTATGATCAGCAATGGCAGGTGGGACGAATTGCGGGTGACAATTCTGATGACCCCGGCTTATTGTTGAGCCAACTTCGTTCAATTCAGAACTATCACATAGCAAAATATGAACAGGAACAATCCCGATCAAAGAGAAAATCCGCAAAAGCTCCTCACAGTGTCAAAATCAAGAAGGGGGTGAAAAGCTTCGGCTATTGCTGTTCCGTTTGGCAACGTCCGTCCGTTGCGATCTACCGTAATCTGACGGACAGTTCGGAGATGTTGGTTTCTCCTCCGACCATGGCAACCAATTTTCCTTCCTCCCGACTGGAAGGGATCGATTTCGGATATTTTAATCTTCATGGAATAAAGGGTCAGCCGAATTGGTACGGACAAAAAGATTCAAAGGATACCTCTTCCATTCCCATGATACCGGTCGCTTTGCAAATTCAGAATCTTCAACCTGTTACGAAGGCACCGAAAGTAGTTTTTGCCGAAAATTGTTACGGTGCGGAAATTTTAAACAGAAATGAATCAAATGCAATCTCTTTGCATATGATCGGGAAAGGAACGCATGTCTTTATCGGGTCAACTGTTATTGCCTACGGTGCGATGAGTTTACCTTTAACCGCAGCGGACTTGCTTGCTCATCTATTTTGGAAACATCTTATGACAGGTATTTCATGCGGAGAAGCATTCAGGCGTGCCAAGAAAAACTTGGCGACCGAAACCGAATCCAACTCGGGAGCATTAGACGGAGAAATTCAGAAAACATTAATTTCTTTTATTTTCTTGGGTGACCCGTTATATGCTGCGGATGACAATGCCGATATAACCGACAGAATGCAAAGAGCTAAAACTCCGAGAAGCTATGAGCTGATCCATGAACGATTGGACAGTAAAGTGGCTATTGACGCCAACTTGGCTAAAAAGATCTATGAGGAGGTAAAGGAGATGTACAAAATGGAAGGGATGAATGATGAATTTTCTTCCTTTACCATTCAAAAGCAAATCCTAAGTGCAAAATCACAAGACGATCAACAGCGTTATGTTGAGAGTCCGAACTATGTTGTTGTTTTTACCAAAGATGCCAAATTGGGAAACCTGACCGATCGATTAATTACGCGGGTGACCGTTTCAAAAGATGGCAAAATCAAGAAGGTTTCTTTTTCAAGATAAGGACTTTTTGCCTGTTCAATGATCCGTTTTTATGGTATAAAACAGACATACCCTGCTATGCAGGTGATGCTGTAAAAACGGTTTTGGGCCAACACGAATAAANNTGGGTTTTCCGGTATTCCCGACAATGCGATAGGCGAAAGCCAAGGCTGCGTTTGGAAAACGGGAAACCGTCCTGCGATTGCAGGTTCAAAACTCAGCAGCACACGGCATGGCGGGGTCTTTTTTATTGTCTTCGTTGAAAGATAAATATCACGGATCGTCGAAAATTTCTCTCTGTAATTTTAATAAGTTTCATCGTATAATAAAGCCACTATACCCATACGGAATGGAGGATTTATTAAATGGCAAGCGTAACTTATGACCATGTTTGGAAAAAGTTTGGCGATGTTGAAGTACTTAAAGACATTCAGCTCGCAATAAACGATAAAGAGTTTTTGGTTTTGGTGGGTCCGTCGGGTTGCGGCAAATCAACCGCATTACGATGTCTCGCGGGACTTGAAGAAGTTACATCCGGTGAAATATTAATCGGGGATCGTGTGGTAAACGACATTTCTCCGAAAGATCGGGATATTGCAATGGTATTTCAATCCTACGCATTGTATCCCCACATGACGGTTTTTGATAATATGGCTTTTGGTTTAAAACTTCGCAAAACACCGAAAGAAGAAATAAACCGACGTGTTAATGAAGCTGCAGCGACTTTGGGCTTGGAAAGGCTTTTACAACGGAAACCGCGTGAATTATCCGGCGGTCAACGCCAAAGAGTTGCGCTTGGACGTGCCATCGTCCGTAACCCGCAAGTATTCCTCCTGGATGAACCGTTGTCAAACTTGGATGCGAAATTGAGAGTTCAGACTCGTTCTGAAATCAGCAAATTGCACCAACGGCTTCAAACCACTTTCATTTACGTAACCCATGATCAAGTGGAAGCGATGACAATGGCGGATCGAATTGCCGTAATGTATAAAGGAATTATTCAGCAATTGGATACACCGCAGAATTTGTACAACAGACCGGATAATCTCTTTGTTGCCGGATTTATCGGTTCCCCCGCCATGAACTTTTTCAATGCAAAAATCAAAGTTGAAGAAGGGAATGTATACGTTGTGACGGATTCGTTTACCGTTCAAATTCCGGATGATCGAAAAGATACTTATGCACCGTATGACGGAAAAGAAATTATCTTCGGTATTCGTCCTGAAAATGTCCATAATCCTGAATTCTGTCCGCCCGGAATCAAAACCTCTGAGATCGAAGCGGTAGTCGATGTAATCGAGTTAATGGGGAATGAAATTTTCCTGTATTGTATGACGGGCGATACACAGTTTGTTGCCCGGGTAGACCCCCGCAGTCACTATTCTATTCATGATAAAGTCAAACTGGTTTTCAATATGGAAGCGTTTCATATTTTTGATTCGTCCGATGATAAGGAAAATCCGAAGGCGGTCCGTTAATTTCTATCTTTTTCGGTTCAGAAAGACCAAACTCCTATTAAAAAAGGACGTTTGGTCTTTTTTTATTTCATTAAGCTTAATTCGAACTGAAGTGATTTATGGGCATATGCCGAAAGTTGCTTAGAATCAATTCCAAACGGATAAAAAACCGTACCGGCGGCCCGCGCTAGCATTTCTCGATATTTTGATTTATCAATCTGATCCGGAGAAANNTTTTGTATAAAGATAACGAATCTTTTGCCCCGGATCCGTGCGCTTTCCGGTCTGTTCGAACAATTGAAGCGCAGCTCGTACCGCTGCCGTCGGTGACTTATATAATTCCAAATCCCGGCTGATACGATTGGTTAGGACCAATGATTCCAACGGTACCCGATCCGAGTTGAGCTCATCCAAAGCATGGGTGAAGATTTTAAATGCGTCCGGCAAATAATCCGGGAGTTGGCGAGCATCAGTCGCTTTCGCCAATAAATTTAACATATCCATTTGGGTGTCAATTATCCAGCGCGGTAAATCCCGCCGCCGGGCTTCAATTCCCCGAATTTTCAGGCTTCCATCTTTAAATACACCGAAATAGCGATTCGGCACCGGTTGATTATCATTCGCGCGGGACGGTAAAAATGCGATCCAACGAAAAATGCCGTCCAACGATATGATCATACCGGTTCTGCGAGAAATTTCATCCAGAACCGGCTGAAAATCCGCAACCGCCCGATAACCCGGTTGACGAATCCATAATGCATCGACAAACAAATGCAGCACTTCGAAACCGAAATCTTCGCAAGCCTCTTTTGCCAACAACAGCGCCTCGCGGCCGCCGCGAGTGACCGCCTCATGTGCTTCGATTCGTCCGAATCGCGCATTCTTATAACCTAAAAATCCGAAGCAAACTACCAGCAGCCACTTCAAAGCGGAGGCTCTGGCGGTGTAACTCTTTGCGACAGTTCCTTCCTTATCCGGCATTTCCAACAGCCGTTGTTTTATTTTTACCCGCTTTTCATAAAGTGGTTTTAAAGTCAACGGAACAACACCCAGATTCGGACTGGAAGGTTTCAGCCCCTGAGGAAGTGGCACTTCCGGAGAGATATTGCCGTTGATAATCACAGCGGGATACATCGACGTGAAATCAATTTGTGCCACGTCGCAATATAAACCGGTGCGCGGTTGATAAACCAGACCGCCCCGGTCGGAGCGGATCAGATCCAGTCCTGTTTTTGTGAATTCCACCTGCTGCTTTTGCTCGGGAACCAGTACGTCTTCTTCCAGTGCCGTGATCATTTGCATGGCGGAAATTCCCGATCCGGGCGATACACGTGAAGCCTGCTCAATCGGCAATGTCGTTACCCGTGCCGATTCCAATGTCCCGGCCATCCCGTAATCTTTCCACATAATCGCATTGCGAACATCGATATGGCAGCGGCCGAATAAATGCGCTTCCCGACCCCGATATACAATTTGGCCATATGAAAAATAAGTTATTTCTTTTTTCCAACGAAGCTTTCGTTCCGGGTCCCGATTAAAATTCAGCAGAATTCCCGTTTCCTGTTCCCACTGCAATAACAACGGGAACAACCAGTCATCGCCCCATTGGGTTTCCACAATATCCGGATCGGTTGCTGCTATCAATGCGTTCAGATGCTCCAAAAGAAGTGTCGGTTCCCGTAAACAAATTGTTTGTTTATGGCCGCGGCAGTCGGATATTTTTAGCATTTCCGTTTTTTTTCGGATCGGATCACAGTCGGGCGCAATTTCAAGGATTCGTAACACAGGATGCAGAGGCGTAATATCCCAACGGCTGTTAAGCACTTTTAACATTTGAATTAAACCGTTTTCAGAATCGTATAACAAATCACAAAACGCCATCGGGAAAGTTTGGTAAAGAGCGGCATGATGAATATGTACGGCAAGATCGGCATTATAGTAAGTCAAATCGGGAAAATCTTTTTTAAGCTTCAAAAATGCTTGACGCTGATGAACAGGGTCGGCCATATCGACTTGTAATGCACATACCGGCTCGGTTTTAAAGACATCTTTTTTGCTGACACGTTGCATTGCAATCATGCCCGGCAGATGTTTCAGAAAGAGGCAACACTGATGTAAACGCTTTGAATCTCCAGAAATATAAAATGTAATCGGTAATTGTTGTTTCAAACAAATCCGTTGATCATTTTCCAAAATGAACCAAAGTCGAACGCCGTCGTTCGCATCTTCATAAAGGTCAAGCAGCCAACCCCTGGCGTGCATTTGCATAGACAAAACAGTTACGCATCAGCCTGATCCAGTGATTCAATCAGGTCGACCAAATCCGGGAATTCGGGAATTTCAGTCGAAACAGACGGCAATTCGATGCCGGCATGTTTACAGACCTCAACCAACGTTGCTTCATCACGCTGTACTCTTTTAAACATCTCCAAAAGCATGGAGATTAAATAAACATCCATCGGATAGAGGTTGCTGGCATAGGAAGATTCCGCGATATGAAGCCGTGAAAGATTAATGAGCTCCATCATTGCACGTTGATCTTCTTTCCGCAAAGCACGTGCAAATCGTCCCAACGCTTTCTCTTCCTCTATCCAAGTTTGCGTAGCAGATCGAATTGTCCTTCCCATAAAATCGCTCCTTCCGCTGTTTCAAAACAACGACAGTTGATCATCATTTGTTTCCGCTTTCTGTGATATCTCCATAAGCTGAAAAGATTCATCCGCGGCTTTTTGCAGTCGCAACGGTAAATTGCTGCGGTCAAGAGCAATCGCCGGCAACGGTCGAATCCCAACCAATACCGGGTTTTTTCGGCTCATTTTTTGCAGATGATCCAACGTGTCATCAAATAACCGTTCGGCTTCCTGTTTGGAAACGCTTTCGTCTAAGTATGTTGCCAATAAATCAAAGATCAGAATCGGCGTTTGAGATTGTCCGCGGTTCTGACCCAGCAAAGCTTCCGCTTGATAGCAGGTAAAAGCTCGAGACAAGTGGATTCGCTGCATAGCGGTTGCCGGATCACGTGTCAACGGACGTAATTCTCTGGCAACCTGATACATATCGCTGCGATTCCCGCAGTCTAAAATCCGCACAGGACCTCTCAATGCGAGCTTTGCGCAAATTTGCAGTAAAAGCCCGCTGGCGGCATGAGGCCCTTGAATAACCGTCAACCCATAAGGAAGCGGAGACCGCATATTCCGAATCAGAATTTCAGGTGTGCAAAAAGAAAGTTTTTGTTCCATATTTCTGATTATAGAACAAATATTCTATATGTCAAGGAATCAATCAATCTTGTTTTTACAAATTGAAAGAAGGATTGTCATCCAAATGGGCTATCGTTTTAAGGACGAATTTATTTTTATGATATTCCAAAATTCCTTTTTTTTGCATACGACTTAATTCGGCGGAAAGAGCGCTGCGATCAACAAACAGATAATCGGCAAGTTGCTGACGATTAAAGGGAATTTGTACGGAGCGGCTGCCCTGTCGCTTTGCTTCGCTGAAAAGAAATGCCAGCACTTTGTCTTGAATCGTTTTTTGAGATAACAAATCGATTTTTTCGTTTAATAGAATTGTTTTCTCCGCAAATTCATTCATCAAATTACGGATCAATTGAGAATGGAATGGACACAGTTCTTTACATAATGTCAATAAATGTTCAGCATCTAAAAACAGAATTTCGGAGTCCGATTCGGAAAAAACAGAAACCGTAATCCGTTTCTGTTTTGAAAATGCAAAAGCTTCTCCGAACAGATTTCCGGCTGAAAAGGTTGAAATAATATTGCGATTTCCCGAAATATCCTCCTTGGCAATCATAACGCTCCCGTTCAGAATGATTCCCAACCGCGAGATTTCATCATCTTCCAAAAAAATCGCTTCCCCTTTCAGATATTTCCTGACACGAAACGATAAGCAGCTTCGTAACGAATCCAAATCTTTGGGGGAAAAGTTATAAAAGAGCGGCATTTGCAGTAGTAACGGATCGTAAGATTTCATAAGTTCCTTTTTGTTGTTTTTACAACGATTTTTTTGATTCAGTATATTACAATATGATCAGAAAATAAAACAGCCATATGAGGCAAATATATGATACGAAAAATGGTGGAAATCGATGAAGAAAAATGCACAGGATGCGGGTTATGCGCCGAAGCTTGCCGGGAAAACGCCATTCAAATGATCAACGGAAAAGCAAAATTAATTCGTGATGATTATTGTGACGGGCTCGGAAATTGCCTGCCAGTTTGTCCGGCAAATGCGATTACAATCATTGAAAGAGAAGCGATTCCTTTTGATAAAGAAGCGGTAAGTCATCAAGCGACAGTGAACAATATGACGAATGTGCCAAGCGGTTGTCCGGGAAAGCAAGCAAAGACATTGCGACGAAATACATCAAATCCGATCATTGAGTTAAGTCGGGAATCACAAACCAGTGAATTAATGCAATGGCCGGTTCAGTTGAAATTGGTTCCCGTAAATGCGCCTTTTTTTGATAACTGTAATTTATTGATAGCGGCTGATTGTACCGCTTTTGCCTACAATAACTTTCATCGAGATTTCATTAAGAAACATGTGACTCTGATCGGCTGTCCGAAATTAGATCAAGAAGATTATAGTAAAAAATTAACAGATATTTTACGAAATAATTCGATAAAAAGTGTGAAAATTGTTCGAATGGAAGTACCGTGTTGTAAAGGGATCGAAAATGCGGCGATTCAGGCACTGTCTGATTGTGGGAAAATGATTCCATGGCAGGTTATCGTTATTTCAACTGATGGAAGTATTATTGAAGAATAATAGGAAAAAGGAAAATGTATGAACCAATTTATCAAAAATCTTGAATTTGCGCAGGTTTTCAAGTTCGCAGATCAAGTCAGTTATTTACCTGGTCAAATTGTAAGTAAAACACTCGCACAAAACGAATCAGTTAGTTTAACATTATTCGCTTTTGATGAAGGAGAAGAAATCAGTACTCATGAATCAAGCGGCGATGCGTTGGTCTTGGCGTTGGACGGTGAAGGTCAAATTACAATTGATGGAGAGAATTTTGATCTAAAAGCAGGAGATTCCATTTTAATGCCTGCCGGACATCCGCATGCGGTTTACGGCTTAAAGCGATTTAAAATGTTCTTAATCGTAGTTTTTCCACCCCAAAACAAAGGAGAATAAAATGAAAGCAAAAGTTGATCAATCAGTCTGTATCGGCTGCGGTCTCTGTTCCGATACCTGCCCTGAAGTATTTCATATGACTGCAGAAGGAGTTGCAGAGGCTAAAGAAGAAGAAATTCCTTCGGAATTTGAATCAAGCGCTAAGGAAGCCGCTGATAATTGCCCTGTCAGTGCAATTAGTCTTGAATAAATAAAAAAAATACTACAAAGAACAGCACCGAAGGTTTTATCTTTCGGTGCTGTTCTTTATAGATTTATATCGGACGTCCATTTCTGCTATTTATTGATATCCGCCTATAAGCATTTCTTCCTATAAAGAAAAAAGCAACAGAGAAGATAAATGAAAGTCCTCCGGCAATTAGAAACGCATCAACCCACAATTTTTCGGGGAATAAACGAATTAATGTATCATCTTGGTAAAAGAGCCAGCTTCCTTCTTTGAAAAACAGAGAATGAAAAGCTTCAAACAAAGGATCAAATGCCAAAACTACTAAAAGAAGTACCGCAACTAAGAGTAAGATCGAAAACAAGTTCCCGATAATAAAATGTTTCAAAAAAGACAATAATTGCGCAGGATGTTTCCAAGATACCAGAAATAGGATCAAGTAAAGAATTAACAGTGCTTCCCAAATCAATCTGGCTGTACGATAGACATTTTTGACATCGGACATATGAGAAATTTCTTGTGACTTATAAATCGGAGTGTTACTGTTCTTGAATGTTATGTTCGCCAGAAAATCATCGGATCGATTATTAACGATATATTGAACAGATTGAATTCCATAATCTAATCGTTCTTCGATTGAAAAACCATAAGGATCCGGCGGGAAATTCGTTTTTCGATATTCAAATACCAGGAACCAAGGCTTAAAAAGAATAACAACAGAGAACATTAATATTACAAACGGTAAGGTAATGGAAAGGAAAACATGAAAGCTTTTTATTATGATTTTCATAAAGGTCGATAATCTCTTTTTTTATTCGTTTCGTTTAAAAAATGTCCGGAGAATTGTTTGATTGGTGATTGCCTCAACGGGCGCTTTATCATCTGTGAAAACCAATCCTCTTTTTTCAGGCAATTCTCCGATATTCCCGATCGCAAAGGATAATGTTTCTGTTAGTAGAGCAGGCACATTTTTCAAACCAGATAATAAATCGTAATTATTTTGCAAATTCTGAATCGAGCCGCCTTTTTTCATCGCAAATAAAACAGAATTGTATGAATTCGGAATATCCACTATAAATATTTGCGGGAATATTCGGTTAACCGTTTCGCTAATAGCCCCGAGCAAAATTCGATCATCGTCAGAGATTCCGATATTCATTACTAAAACGCCCTCCGGATTGAGCTTTTCGGAAACAATTTGAAAGAATTCCTGTGTACACATATTGACTGAAATATATGGAGATTGATAAGCATCCACCATGATAATATCATACTGATCATCACTGTTTTGCAGCCCGATTCTTCCGTCCGTTGAAATAATATTTATTCGTTCCGAAGGCAGATCAAAAAATTCTTTCGCGACTTTGGTTATTTCGGGATCAATTTCAAATCCATCCACAATTACATCAGGAAAGACTTTCAGAAGCTGCTTAGCAGAAGTACCGCCGGCATTTCCCAGTATCGCAGCTCTTCGAATATTTCCCAGATCGATCGGAGCGGGTTGAAAAAAGGGCGCGGTTAAAATCTGTTCCCATGGTCCATAATAATTATCGATCATCGGATGATAAATGCTTTGGATTCCTTGTCCGTCATTTAATCTCAATATGGTATATCCGGAATTTTCAACAACCTCAATATAATTATAGACTGATTCCTTTTCATAAATCTGACCTTTTGTTTGTTTTATTTTTGAAGGAAACAGAAAAAATAATAAAATCGGCAAAAAAATACAAAAGATCATAAGTTTTTCCGCTTTTTTATCGGATCCTATTTTCCTAAATTGACCGATCGCTCCGGCTAGCAATAACAAGAAGCCGATGACAAAGAAAGTTCTGTTGGTTCCGACAGATGGGATCAAAATAAACGACGGAAACATCGTTCCGATGAACGACCCCACTGTAGAGACAGCGAGTAATTGGCCGTTTACTTTACCACAGAACGGATAGCAAGTATTCAACAATTTAATCGCAAAAGGGATAATCATTCCCAATAGTGTCATCGGGATAAAAAGGATCAGAAGAAGAATTAGAAAAAGAATAAGGACCCAACGAAGTGTCATCTGATCCATTGCCTGAGCCCCTTTTAATAAGAGAGGTCTTGAAAAGAGCGGGATTAGGCAACAAAAAACCCCCGAAATAAAAATTAATATCAAATAGTGAAAAAGATCTGGATATTTATCTGAAAAAATACCCCCCAACCAATTCCCTATTGCCATGTAAATCATAATTGAGCCGATCACGCATGCCCAAATTAGATTTGCGGAACTGAAAATATTCCCGATCATTCGGGAAGCTGTCATTTCAATAGCCATAGAAGAAAAGCCGGCGACAAAGACGGAAAAGAAAATAAAACGCTTCATTCCTGTATTTTACCTTTTAACGAATTAGAATAAAGAGACGTTCAATTAAGAATCGGACCGGTCATTTTATAGAAATCGATTTTGCGAGGATGCCATGAGATTAGTATCAGTTTCAGAAATGCGCCAAATTGAAAACCAAGCGTTTGGTGCCGGTATATCATCTGATCATATGATCCAAACCGTCGGATTAAAAATTGCGAATATTTTAGATTCCGATTGTTCCGATAAAAACAAGATGGTTTTAGGGCTGATCGGGAAAGGAAACAACGGCAGCGACACCCTGGCGATATTAACATATTTGGCTCAAAAAGGTTGGGAAACCTTTGCTTGGTTGCTCTCAAAAAGAGAAACAGAAGATCGTTATCTCAAAGATTTTCTTAATGTATCGGGAAAAGCCGTTGATTATGAAAACGATACGGAAGAGAGTCAACTTGATAACTGGTTAAAGCAAAGTTCGATTATCTTAGACGGAATTTACGGAATTGGCTTTCATCTTCCTTTGGGAGAAGCTTTTCGTCCTATTTTTCAAAAAATAAATCAACGTAAGAATCTATCTCTACTTTATGCAATTGATTGTCCATCCGGCATGGATTGCGATACCGGAAAAATTGATCCCGATTGTATTCGTGCGAATCGCACGATCTGCATCGAAGCCGTTAAAATAGGTGAGGTTTTACCGCCGGCGAATCTCCTCGTGGGGGAGCTTGAAACAATATCCCTTGATTTACCTCAGGATCTAGCGGTTTATCAAACAATTCATCGCACGGTATTGGACTCGGAAGTCGTCCGTACGTTTCTGCCGATCAGACCCGAAGACGGAAATAAAAGCACATTCGGTACCGTGACGATTGTCGGCGGATCAGAAAAATATATCGGAGCTCCCAAACTTTCCGGGATCGCTGCATTCAAAGCCGGCTGTGGTTATGTTAATATGGTTGCCCCGGAGATTATAAGAAATCTGAATGCCGGTATTTTTTCTCAGGCGATCTGGCAACCGGCTAATTTTAACTCCGATGAAGGGATCGAAATCGCTTTACATTCAATCCGTGATATGTCGAAGAAAAAAGGCTCGTTGGTCATCGGTCCCGGGTTGGGACAATCTCCCAAGGTATTCGACCTTGTTCATCGCATTCTGATTTTATGGAAAGCAAATCCGGTACCATTATTAATGGATGCTGACGGGTTGAATGCTCTTTCCCATATCCCCGATTGGCAAAAGAATATTCCCGATTGTTTTGTTATTACTCCTCACGAAGGGGAAATGGCTCGATTATGTAATATGACCGTCGATGAAATTAAGACGAACAGAATTCAAATTGCCGAACAAAAATCCAAAGAATGGAAAACCGTTATTGTTCTAAAAGGTGCATTCACTGTGATCGCTTCGCCGGACGGCTATACCGCTGTAATGCCTTATGCCAATTCAATCTTAGCGAAAGCAGGCAGTGGAGATATTCTATCGGGGTTGATCGGTGGATTCTTAGCTCAAGGATCACTTCCGTTTGAGGCGTCTTGTCTCGGGGTGTGGGTTCATGCAACGGCAGCTCAAATTGCTTTTCGACAAATCGGTCAGCCTTATTCCATGTCCGCGGACGACTTACTTTCCCTAATACCCGAAGCCATTCGCATGATTTATCAATCTTTGCCAAAAATTTGACTTCTATTTGAAAAAATCCCCAATGGACTCCTAATTGACTCTCCGATGGCTGATTTCCATACTCTGATTATTGCAAGATAAATGGGCAAAAATGAAATGGGAGTAAAATAAGCCATATAGAAAATCAGAAAAAAGTCTAAAATCTTAGGAGAAACTCATGGTGAAGAAAGCACCTGCTGCCATCGAAGTGATATGCGGGTCGATGTTTTGCGGAAAAACAGAAGAACTCATTCGGCGTCTACGAAGGGCTATTATCGCAAAGAATAAAGTCCAAGTATTTAAACCGATTATCGATGATCGCTATATCATAGAACGGGTTCATTCCCATGCAGGTATCGAAATAGATGCTATCCCGTTAGGCGAGATAACCGATCTTTATAAGTATCTCGATCCCGAGACCAGTGTCGTCGGAATCGATGAAGCCCAATTTTTCGGGAAGGAAATTGTGAATATTGTCGATAATTTGGCAAATCAGGGAATACGGGTGATTTTAGCGGGATTGGATATGGATTTTCGTGGGGAACCGTTTGGAATGATGCCTGTCTTGATGGCAAAAGCGGAAAAGGTAGATAAGCTTTATGCAATTTGTATGGTGTGCGGGGAACCGGCTACCAGGACGCAACGTATCATAAATGGCGAACCGGCAAATTACAACGATCCTGTAATTATTGTCGGTGCGTCGGAGATGTATGAAGCCCGATGTAAGAAACATCATATTGTCCCGGGAAAATAATGGGGGAGGAATAATATGTATTCATATCAAGATGTCCTGGCGGAAGTCCTGATCGATGAAACAACTTTACAAAAAAGAGTAAAAGAGCTCGGTGAAGAAATTTCCCGGGATTATCAAAACGAAGATATTGTATTTATTTGCATATTAAGGGGAGGCGTCGTATTTCTGATTGATTTGATGCGCCATGTAACCGTTCCTAATCAAATTGAATTTATGGCAGTATCTTCTTACGGAGTCGGCACAAGAAAGTCAAACGGAGAAGTGCGAATTACTTATGACCTCAATACAAATATTGAAGGCAGAAATGTTATCATTGTAGAAGATATTGTAGACAGCGGAAACACATTGAATGCTGTTATACAAGTTTTATCAACGAGAAATCCTAAATCACTTTGCATTTGCACGTTACTTGACAAGGAAGATCGAAGAGAAGTCGAAATACCCATTCGTTATTGCGGTTTCGTCATACCGGATAAATTTGTTTACGGATATGGGTTAGATTTGGATGATTATTTTAGAAATCTACCGTTTATTGGTGTAGTTGATCTGGAAAAGTTAGAAAAGATAAAAGGGAAAAAATAAAACGTGGCGAAACAATACGAATATAGCGAAATTTTTGAGTCTATTAAAAAAGTAGTCCCTTCCAGTGTGCAAATATATTTGGTCGGCGGCGCTGTCAGGGATATTATTCTGGGCAGAAAAGTAAGAGATTTTGATTTTGTTATCGAAGGATTGGTTCGTCCGGTCGGAAGGAATCTTGCCAATGAGCTGAACGGCAAGTTCTATGTATTAGATGACGACAGAAATATGGTTCGAGTTTTGTTAAACGCGGATTCAGATGAATATTACTGTATTGATATTTCTCAATTAAATGGTTCAACTCTTGAAGAAGATTTATATTCACGTGATTTTACAATAAATGCGATTGCGATCGATTTCATTCAAAAGAATAAATTCATTGATCCCATGGGTGGTGTATCCGATCTGAAAGAGAAGAAGCTGCGCATGTGCAATCTGGAAAGCTTAAAAAGTGATCCGCTCAGAGGAATGAGGGCGATCCGCATGGCAGTGGATTATGATCTGACAATGGATAGCGACTTAATCCATGCGCTTAATGAAATCCGACCTTTCCTGTCTGTCGCATCTATCGAAAGATATCGTGATGAGCTGTTCAAAATCTTAGACGGAGAAAAAACGGTTACCGCCGTCCAATTGCTTGATAAATATGCATTCCTCGACTTCCTTTTTCCGGGTAAATATCCGACAAATAATGAAGCGTTATATGATTGGCTACGTTCTGCCGAACATTTAATAAATATATTAGCTCGGGAATTTAGAGAAGACGAATCATCAAATCTTATTTCCGGAATGGCTGTATTAAAGTTAGGCTCCTTTCGTGATAAGCTCAATGAGTTTTTCTATAATGATAATAATCTAATTCATGAAAGAAGATCACTTCTGATATTCTCGATCATTGCGAGATTTTATCGAACGGAAGAGAATTCTCGATCCGTAAGTGAGATATTAAAATCACGATCAAAGAAAATGTTGCTCAGTACAGCGGAAATGAAGCTCATTATCAAATCATTTGAAGCATTTATGGAACTTCATTCACTGTTCAATTTAGAGGAATATTCGGATGTAGTTATATATCGATATTTCCAAAAATTCGGCGATTACGGAATCGACGGTATTTTTCTGAAATTAATTGAAACACATATTAATAAAGATATATTAAGGGATTCCGCTCAATGGACGAAAGTGTTGGATCATGTGGCAAGATATTTCGATGCTTGGTTTAACCACTTTGATACGATCATTAAACCAAAGCCGCTTCTTTCAGGTGATCAGATAAGTAAACTATTTAATATTCCAGCCGGTCCTGAAATAGGGGAGCTGAAAAATGCGATTTTAGAAGCTCAAATTGAAAATTTGATAACGGATCGCGAAGGTGCTATTAAATTTACTCGAAATTTGATCGAATCTTCCTGAGTTATCAACCTACGCCGTAAAATCTTTCATACATTTTTGCATATTCGTAAACATTTCGGATATAGGTACGCGTTTCTTCGAAACGAATAATCTCTACGAATAAATCAGGATCATTCTCGGCTTTATCTACCCAACCGGAGGTGCTTCCTGGACCGGCATTATAAGAAGCAAGCATATAGAAATTATCATTTCCGAAATAGTCGTGTTGTGTCGAAAGGTATTCGGCGGAAAAATTAATCGCGACCGTTGCCCGTAACAAATCGCTATCGGCGTAATTCGGCGGCCATTGTAATTTTTTAGATAATTCAAGACCGGTTGCCGGCATAATTTGCATCAGACCGGATGCTCCGGCTGAAGAAGAAATCCACGGATCATACATACTTTCCTGTCGCATCAAACCGTAGAGAATGAACGGATGAATTTTATATTGATCAAAAACTTCTTGGACGATTTCATTAAACCATGTCCCATAACGAATCCAATTGAAGTAGTTCGGGGCTTCTAAAGTCCGTGCATCTTCGAGCAGACCTGCGCTTGTAAGAATCTGTCGGCTTGTGTAAACCGCCGGTCGCCACGCTCCGAGTGAAACAAGTCTGTTTAAAAGTCTGAAAGAGTTTACCGGATCGTTTTCATATTTGAGTCGTACCGCATCAAACATCGCGATTGCATCTTGATAATGTCCCAATTCCCAAAGCTCATCGGCGTGCAGATAATCTGAATCCAACAACAGTGCATCAGGTTGATCCAGTACCACTTCATCCGCAATCGAAAATGTTAATCGCATCCATTGTTCCGCGATCACCTGAGCCTGGGACAGATTTGTCGTAAGGTTGTAATTCTCCGAAAAAGATAAAGGTTTTTTCCCCGCAAGAATTTCTTTTGCACGTTCGGTGTAATAATCAGTGGGCGAATCCTGCGCAGCCGATTCATAATTTTGCTTCGCGCTCCCACTTTCTCCCTTTTTATCATAAACTTTTGCAATCCAAAAATGTGCCCTTGCAATGTCTGCCGGTTGTGTGCTGACCAACAGCAAACGATTAAATGTGGAAAGGGCAGCGTCATAGTTTTTTGTACGATACCGACAAATTCCGGATAAAAACAATGCATCTATACTGTTTTCATATAAGGGATATTCATCGATTAATCGCTCCCATTGTGTCGCAGCCTGAGTTAAACGATCTCCCCGTTCAAAAATTCTTCCCGCTTCATAGATGAATCCCGGTGCTTCAGGATAATCCGGATGTAACTTAACAAAATCGATTAGCGTTTGAGCACCCTGCGCAAAATTCTCCAGATAATACCACTCAACATATGATTTCTCATCCCAAGCTGAAGCATAAAATTGGTTATCGGGATAGTTTTCAATCAATGTAGCAAATGTTTCGACTGCGCTCTGATAATCACCCAGAAACATTTGATTGAGACCGATATAATAGAAAGCCGATCCGTTGTGAGCCGGGTTGCTTTCTATATAACGATGAAAAGCTTCGGATGAAAGGGCATATTGACCTTGATAGTAATTAATCAAACCACGCTGATATTCATTGACAGTCTGATCTGAATTCAATAAAGTCAGCAGAGCCAAATAACTGTCATATGTTCGCGGAAAATTATTTACGGCATCTTGATATCGGGCATATGCTTGTTCCGGGGAATCCAATTTCAGGTACACATCCGCTAAAAGTGAATCGATTCTTGCTTTTTGGGTGTCATCGGTCGAAAGATCATAAAGATCAAGCCACGTCTTCAACGCATTTGTATAATCTTCCTGAATGGAATAGGTATCGGCAATTTTCATCCATATCCAGCTCGATTCTCCCATATCGGTGCCTTCAACTGCCGATAGGTAAGCATTTTGAGATTCCTTATATGATTTGAGAGAATAATAACTGTCACCAATCCGCTCATATATTTCGGATCGCATTTGTGTATCGGGACGTAATTTCAGAAACTCATTCAATGCATTGATTTCTTCCTCATATAAGTCCAATTCGCGAACACAATCCGCCATTTGAAACCATAAATCAGGTTTGTTAGAATTTTCTTTAATCGTATTCAAGCCATCGATCAACGTATTTTGGCAGCTCTCATAGTCACGTTTGAAATAATAAGAACGAGCTTTCCCTAAAACCGAAGCGGCATAATAAGGTTCCTCAGGATTGGAGGAAAGAACTTTTTCATATTCGCTTATCGCGTTATCATAATCTCCGACCAACAGATATTTATCGGGTTGGTCAATTCGATATTCCGGTAACGGAGTGGGGATCGAAGTGGGAGATAAAGTCGGAGTAATCGTAACGGTTGATGTAGGAGGAATAGGGGTTTCCGTATAAAAGAACCCCCGAATTAATTCATTTCGCTTTGTATCACAGCCTAACAATAAGACACTGATACCGATAAACAAGAAAACTTCCCAAAACAAATTTCTTTTTTTCATACCCCATTTATAACCATAAATCGATGTTTTCGTCAATTCAATGTGATCCAAACAGAATTTTTCTCATCCGGATGAAATGCTATAATCAGAGACGGGATTATCAAAACAGTGATCGCTCAAAGAAAAACATCATCCGTTACTTCAATTATAAAAGGCAGTTTGCTGCTCCTTATTCCGATTGGATTCTTTCTTTTATTCTATTTACTTCCCTTATGTACAATTTTTCAAACAGTCATCACTCAATTTTTAGAAGACTTTCATATTAATTGGGATAAAATCGGCAAAGTCTTCGGTTTCACAACTTGGCAAGCTGTTTTATCCATGATTCTAACCATGATACTCGGCATGCCGATTGCATGGATCTTTTCACGTTATATATTTATCGGTAAAAAATTTCTCAAATCCTTATTTTCAGTCCCTTTTATCTTGCCTACCGTAGTAACAGCTGCGGCATTTAATGCATTGATCGGTCCGAAAGGCTTATTGAATGTTTATTTGATGCAAAAACATGGATTTTCTCAACCGCCCATTCAATTAATAAACACAATCTGGATTATATTAATCGCGCATATTTTTTACAATATATCCGTTGTAATGCGGATTGTCGGAAATGCCTGGGAAAATGTCGATATCAAATTGGAAAATGCGGCGAGCACCTTGGGATGCACACCATGGCAAACATTTTGGAAAATTACTTTTCCTCTATTAAAACCGGCAATTTTTTCTGCAATGCTACTCGTTTTTTTGTTTGATTTCACCAGTTACGGTGTAGTGCTTTTATTGGGGGGAGCCAAATTCAGGACGATTGAAGTCGAAATAGCGCAACAAGCTCTGCAATTGTTCAATCTTCCGGTTGCCGGTCTGCTTTCAATTCTGCAAATTATTGTTACAGTCGCCGTAACTTCTATCGAGAATAAAATCGGTAAGAACATTCAGTCCAACCGTATGCCCCATGTTTCCGAAGAAAATATGAGAAAACCGACTAAACCATCCGAAAAAATCATCATCATCTTGATTCTTTTTCTGGTTACTGTTTTTCTAGTTTCACCGTTGCTGGGCCTAGTTATTCGTTCTTTTGTTGTTTATGATTCTCAATCGGTCGCTTGGACAACGGAGTATTATAAAAAACTTTTTGTTAATGAACGAAATTCCTTTTTTTATGTTCCTCCTATTTTGGCGGTCGGAAATTCTTTGTTGAATGCAACCATAGCTGCTTTTATTTCTTTGATGATCGGTTTGATGGTCACCTTTGCTGGGGATAGATATCCTTGGACAAAGAAAATAAACATGATTTTTTTATTTCCGATCGGTACCTCTGCTGTTACGCTGGGATTAGGTTATCTGCTTTATTTCAGCCATGAAATCAATAATCCTCTATTAATTCCTCTGGCACACAGTTTAATCGGATTGCCTTTTGTTATTCGTTCTTTGCAACCTGTTCTTCAAAATATTCCGATCTCTCTGCATCATGCGGCGACCGTATTGGGAGCGAATCCTTGGAAAGTATTTTTGAAAATCGATATCCCCATCTTAAGACGGGCGATGATTAATGCCGGGATTTTTTCTTTCACTATATCTTTGGGAGAATTCGGAGCCACATCGTTTCTATCCATGCCGGACCGGCCTACCATTCCGATTGCAATCTATCGTTTTCTTGGTCAACCCGGTGCTTCAAACTATGGTCAAGCAATGGCGATTTCAACAATTCTAATGACCTTTTGTTTGGTGGGGACTTTTATCCTTGAAAGTAATTCTTTTCAAAAACAATGATTTTCCAGCCGAAAAGAATTGGGAAGTGGGATTTAATAACTGATGTTACAGCTTAAAGATATTTCGTACCAATATGAAAAGACGCCTCTCTTAGAAAATCTGAACCTCCATTTAGCGGATCATGAAATTTTATGCCTTTTAGGAAAGAGCGGCAGCGGAAAAAGCACGCTGGGGCACTGCCTGAACGGGCTGATCCCTTTTTACTACAAAGGCAGCATTGAAGGTAGCCTGAAAATTAACGGCATTGAAACCCGCAACCTCGATATTTTCAAACTTTCCAAGATGTTGGGCACCGTCCTGCAAGACTCGGACGGTCAGTTTGTGGGCCTGACGGTGGGAGAAGATATCGCTTTTGCCATGGAAAACGACTGTGTGCCGTATGCGGAAATGNNGTCAGCGGAAAAAGCACGCTTTTACGAATTATTGCCGGTTTGGAGAAACCCGATCACGGGGATATCTTTTGGAACGGAGTCAGCATTTTAAATGTTCCACCATTCAAACGAAATTTTGGGTTAATGTTTCAAGATTATGCATTATTTCCTCATTTGACTGTTTTTGAAAATATTGCATTCGGATTAGAGATGAATAAGGTTAATTCCGAAAAGATCCCTCCCATAGTTGAAAAATTGTTAAAGCAAGTCGGAATGGAAAGTTTTGCAAATCGGAAGGTCACGGAATTATCCGGAGGTGAGCAACAAAGGGTGGCTTTAGCAAGAGCGTTGGCTCCTCAACCCCATCTTTTGATGCTGGATGAACCGTTGGGGGCACTGGATCATACTTTGCGTGTTTCTTTATTAGCCGAGCTCCGTAGAATACTGGGTGAAAACGGAATTCCATCAGTTTATGTCACTCATGATCAAGACGAAGCTTTCAGTATCGCCGACCGTATTGCCTTATTGCATGACGGTGTAATCATTCAAACAGATACACCCGAAAACATATTCTTAAAACCAAAATCGGTATGGGTGGCTAGATTTTTAGGCTTAAATAATTTGTTGCCTGCAACCGGCGTCACTGACTCTCAAATTCTATTAAAACTTAATGATCGAACAATTTATTTGACCATTCCGCTGGAATATCCTTTGGTGGAAGGACAAAAAATATGGGTTCTGTTTCGAGATGAAAAACTTCAGCTTACAAATGATGCGGATTTTTCGATAAAAGGGATCATCAAAGAAAGTATATTTAAGGGCTCGAATTACGAAACCCATGTTGAAATAACTCCCGGAACTGTTTTTTCCGTTATTAATGAAAAAAAATTCCAAGCGGGGACAGAAATAGAACTTTTTTATTCGCCGGAAGATCTATTGGCACTTTTGATTTAACAAACCAGCTCCATGTATCTGTAAGACGGAATCTTACGAGAGTTAACAAACCGACTTGTACAAAACAGAAAAATAACCCGGTTAAAAGAATATTTTTCCCTTCCCAAATCGAACGATATTCGTTTTCGGTCTTTGAGAAAATCAATATCAAAATCGAATAAAGAACAGACAGGAAGGAAAGTGCTGTCATTGAACACAGAAAGTTCAAAATCTTTTTAAAGAATATATTTTCACCATTAAAAAGAATATAAGTCACAAAAAAACCGGAAATAAGAAATCCGAACAATTGCGAAATCCTTTTTTTGGGTTTTTTATCGACTGCGGAATGAAGGTAGAAAAGCCGTGAAAATATTGAAAGAATCATTACGGAACAAGCTGTCCCCATCAAAAATCCGCTTAAAAATCGAATCATTTCCTGATCTTTATATATCGGCCGCAATCCGAATAATGGAAGTAAAAAGGAAGCATTCAAACTGTCTGTAAGATAAAAAAGAAGGCTCAAACCGACATATATGCAGAGGGGTTTCGAAAATAAATTTATCGATTTACGAAGAGGAAAGGACCAAAGTGCTGCCAGCAAAATACCGACATACAAGCCGGTGCATCGATAACAAAAAGTAAATTGATTTGTACCGGCAAATGGTGAACGCTCTGGGTTCTGGTGACAGAAAGCGTAACCGATCAAAAAAAGATGATGAGAAGTATCACCGGGTATGAGTTGAAACCAAACCACAGCCAACACAATCAGGACGATTAAAATGACGAATGTATATCGGGTTGTTTTTATCATTCAGAACTTTGTATGTCTTGTTGAATATCGGCTATATCGGCAATTTTAGGTTGCAAAATCTGAATGAAATCACTCGTTGATAGAAGGATGGATAATCCGCGCTGGCCGCCGGAAACCGAGATTTTTTCCTGATCCCTGATAGTATCATGAACCCAAATTTGGAATCCTTTATGATACAACGCAAAAGGAGAAATCCCTCCGGCTTCAAGACCGGTTAAAACTTCAGCTTCATGTTGCGTGACTATAACCGCTTTTTTTTCACCGATCGCCGATGCTAATTTTTTTAAATTTACTTCATAAGGCGCCGGAATGACACAAAGCAAATATTTTTTTCGAATCGGATTAAATGCGACGATTGTTTTATATACAATCATAGGATCCAAATGATAGAGAGTGGCTGTCTCCATCGCGCTTCGCCGAATCGGTTCGGATTCAAAAATCTGAAAATCGATTTTTTTTGAAGAAAGGAATCGAATAACATTGTTCGTAGTAGTCATCGAAAAAATTATCCTTTGAAAAAATAAATCGGATTGGAATAAATCCATCCTCTCAACTTGTTTTTATAGGGTAAATAACATTCGACTCGATAATAGCCGGGTTCTGTAATTGTAATCGGAACCGATTGAACACTTTCCCATTGTTTATATACTTTTCCGTTGCTGATTAATCGGCAGATAGATTTTTCCGGAATTCGAATCTTTAATGTAGCACTATTCCTAATTGGAATTCGTGCTCCCGGATAATATATGCCGGTTTCGGTATCGGCTCGAAAACTAAAGCCTGCAGTGGAAGTGATCATATCTGCTCCTACAAAAAAACAACCGCTCCGTAAGGCTGCATATATAACTTTTTTGTCTTCTTCAACATCACCAACTAATGGTTTAGGAATATAAACATGGTTGTTTAATGCACGACAGGTCAATTCATAGTCAAAGATCTTAAAAGTTTTCGGACCGATTTTTTTTTGAAAGCGATGAGAATCCGATCCTGCGAATCCACTGACTCTGTATCCCATGCATAATAATTCATCCCATTTTGCAAGTGTGTTTTCATCCGCTCCCATCTGGAAATTAATCGGCCGTAAGTAGTGGTTCGGTAATGAAAAGAAATTTGTGACACCGCATTTGAACTGGCTCATAAAGTTGTATATTTCCAAACCCGAAAAATCATGTACATTCCAGTCAGACCAAGGAAAACTTTTCATATGCAACTGCTTTTTTGCATTTTCGAAAGGATGAGCCAGTATTGTTATCCCTCTTTCTTTATTGACCGAATCGATGACCGTTTGCGGATCGGATGCAGCGGATGCATACTCTCGTGAACTGTTTAAAATAATCAGGTGATTACCGGGGACTCCGATAGGATCATTTATTTCCTCACCGATTAACAATAATAATTTATTTCCCTCCCGGTAATAATAGGAATCTTTATCCCGAACGACTACATTATGATCTGTAATGATAATGACATCGATTTTTGCGTTTAAACCCGCTTGTGCGATCTCATAGTAATTTCCCGTACCATCTGAAATAACCGAATGATTATGTAAGTTTACTGTGATTTCTTCCATTTGCGCCGGATAATAACACAACCTCTTTCATTCTTCTTGCCGTTTTCATGTAATATAGATATAATCATACCGTTAAGATTTTGCGGGAGGGAATGAATGAAAAACTTTTTAGATATTGCGCTCATTATAACTTCGATAGCTACGGTCATTTGTGTCGTATTACAGAACCGCGGCAGCGGTTTGGGAAGTATTGCGGGTGGAGAACCCGGTGCTGTTTTTTCTGCCCGAAGAGGGATTGAAAAAGTACTTTTTTACATGACCATCGGATTTAGCGCCCTTTTAATAATTTTCGTTCTCGTCAGAATTCTTGCTTTCTAATTCATTCAGGTTCAAGGGTGTCTCAAATATCGAGAGACACCCTTTTTTTCGATTTTTAGACTTTTACTCACAAAATATTAATCAAAAGATAAAAAGTAATGAGATTCATAGCCGATACAGGTAAAATAGTCTTATGAAAAAAATCAGATGGCAGTTGGTAATTATTTTCCTGACCGGATTGGTAGTAGGCATTTTACTTCTCAGTGACACATCAAACGGACCGATTCAGATGTTTGAATCGCAACCGACGATGGGTGGTATTTACCGAGAAGGCTTGGTGGGAAATATTCAGCGAATGAATCCCCTTCTGTCTTTTTACAATAATGCGGACCAAGACGTCTGCCGATTAGTTTATAGCGGGTTGATAGCNNGATAAAATTTGATAACAGAGGATTACCCGTTTCGGATCTTGCAGCGGGCTGGGCAATTTCAATGGATGGCACTTCCTATAATTTCGCATTGAATCCGAATGCAAAATGGCACGACGGCCAACCCGTTACTGCTGATGATGTGGTTTTTACCTATGAGATGTTAAAAAAGGGGAACGGATATATTCCGGATGATTTAATTGATTTTTGGAACAAAATTCAAATTAAAGCAATCGATTCCCAAACAGTTCAATTTGTCCTCGCATCGGCATACGCTCCGTTTTTGGATTATTTATCTGTCGGCATCCTGCCAAAACATATTTGGGGAAAT
This sequence comes from Leptolinea sp. UBA1437, assembly GCA_002329625.1. Lineage (GTDB taxonomy): Bacteria > Chloroflexota > Anaerolineae > Anaerolineales > Anaerolineaceae > Flexilinea. The sequence continues at coordinate 5,015 of DCTP01000063.1, read as the reverse complement.
ATGACTTTCGAACAGATGGTAGATTCAAAGGTTAACATTCAGCCGATCGGGAGCGGTCCTTTCATTTTGGATGATCTGATTCTGAACGGAAGTAATATTACCGGAATTATTTTGAAAAATAACGCTCTCTATTATGGGAAAAAACCATACTTGGAAGAGATCCATATAAATTATTATCAAGACAGCATTTTGGCTTTTCAGGCATACCAGCAAGGATTGGTTGACGGAATCAGCTACATTTCCGAGGATGTACTCGAATCCGCTTTAACAGAACCGGATTTAGCGCTATATACGTCCAGATTACCGATTCAAACTATGGTTTTTATGAATTTGGATAACGGCAATGTCGATTTTTTTCAGGATAAAAATGTTCGAAAGGCAATGTTAATGGGGTTGAATCGCTCAAAAATCGTGAATAACATCCTTCACGGACAGGCAATCATTGCTCACGGACCAATACTGTACGGTAATTGGGCATATTACGATAACATCCCGAAAGTCGAATACGATTCTTACAAAGCCAAAGAGCTGTTAAAATCTTCCGGATACATTCTTGCCAACGAGCAGGATCAAGTTCGTTCAAAGGACGGGAAAACGCTTAACTTTACGTTGTTATACCCCGATGATGACAAGCATCGCCAAATTGCCGAAAGTATTCAACAAGACTGGGCGGCAATTAATATTTTGGTGAATTTGGAAGCTGTTCCGTATGACGAATTAATCAATGTTCGATTGGAAGAGCGGGATTATGAAGCTGCTTTGATTGATTTGAATTTATCCGACTTTCCGGATCCTGATCCTTATCCTTTTTGGGACCAGACTCAAGTATCGACCGGTCAAAATTATTCCCAATGGAATAACCGAACAATCAGTCAATATTTGGAAACCGCTCGCGTAGAAACAGATCAAGCCGAAAGAGAGCGGCTTTATCGAAACTTTCAGGTGGTTTTTGCGGAAGAGTTACCGGCTCTGCCTTTGTTCAACCCGGTATATAACTTTGCGGTAGACAAACAAGTTAAAGGAGTCAGTATCGGTCCCATATATCGTACAGCAGACCGATTCCAAAATATAGAATCCTGGTATCTGGTTTCAAGAACGACACTTTCGGATGAATTCACTGGGAAAAATTCCGAATAACATCCAATTTATTCGGGAAGAAAAACAATCATTTGATCGATTCGATTTGTTAAATAAACTTATATTCGGAAAATAATTCTATGATTGGAACAATTATTAATGTTGCAGGAATACTTGTCGGAACTTTCTTTGGTCTTTTTTTCGGGAAACGGATTAATGAACAAATCAGAAATACCATTATTTCCGGGATAGGAATATTTACTCTTTTTTTAGGTCTCAGCATGTTTCTGAAATCCGAAGACAGTGTAGTGTGCCTGATCGGTTTAGTTATCGGAACCATCATCGGAGAATTAACGAATATCGAAAGAGGATTGGAAAATTTAGGAGGTTGGTTTCAATCTTTTGTAGATAAAAATACCCGATCGGATTACGGAAAGGATCGACAAAAATTTATACAGGCATTTCTGACTGCCACAATGCTTTTTGCGATCGGACCGGTCAGTATTTTGGGATCCATCCAGGATGGTTTGACAGGCGATTATCAATTGTTATTGATTAAATCCATATTAGACGGGGTAACCTCTATTGTATTTGCAACCACCATGGGAATCGGTGTTGCTTTTTCGGTAATCCCGATTTTCATTTATCAAGGGACGATAACACTTCTTGCGGAACAAGCCCAATCGATTATGAATGATTCCATGATTGCCGGAATGACAGCGGTAGGCGGCGTTATGCTCGGGGCAATCGCAATATCGAGCTTATTAAATATCAAAAAAATTCGTGTATCCAGCATGATTCCCGCTCTTTTTATAACACCTTTTCTATTTTGGATAACAACTCATTTCAATTTTTAGGAATTTTTAAATTATATACAGGGTAAATTTGATTCGTTCGGTAAAAACCGAGATTTTGATAAAATCGAACAGCATTTCCGTCGTTTGAATAGGTATTTACCGAAAAAGCATTGACATTTTTCGGTGTAAACTGATTCAACAAGATCCACATTAATTCTTTCCCATATCCGCGTGATTGATAATCGGGATTGACGGCAATCCTTGAAATATGAATTGAATCTTCTTCAAGAAGAGCAAGAAGATATCCAACGGATTGGTTTTTATCGCGAAGAAAAAATGCAATATTCGAGGCTTGTATCGCCCGAGTGAGATTGAGTTCGGATAATCGCCAAACTTTTGAAAATGCCACTTCGACGGAATCAATAATTTCTTTTATATTCGATTCTGTTAATGGAAGCAGAGTTGCATTTTGCCTGTTTTGTAGAAGATGGTCGGAAATTATTTCTTTTTCGCCTTCAAAATAGATAATATTTCCTTTTTGTCTAAAACCTGAATGTTGTAAAAAGAAATTCATCAAATCATCAGCCGGGATTGACAATATTGTTTTCTCGGAAAAAATTTGCAGCTTTATACAATTTTCCCAAAAGTATTTCCATACTTTGGCAACGCTGTAGCCCTCTTCCCAAACGGAAAAGAATTGTAACCAGTGCGTTTGATCAATCTCCGGAGAAAAACCGATACCGGCAATCGGAATATCATTTTCCAGAAGCAAATAACATAAACCATCGGAAATGATATCTTCCGGCTCAAGCCAATCAAAATGTTTATGAAAATAAATTGCTCTTTTATTTGATTCTCTTAAAGCGATCGCTTGATGGGGCAAGATCTGGGTTATTTTCAATGTCATGGATCATCTTCCGGTAAAACGATCCACTAAATCTTCCAGTTCCTCATCCGAATAATAATGAATATGAATTGTTCCGCCTTTTTTCCCGGGGTGGAGTGAGACACGCGTTCCGATCGACTGCATCAACTGTTCCTCAATCGACTTGATTTCGGGTGAGTTTTCTTTCTTTTTATCTTCTTTACCGGTCTTTTCTCCGCTCATTCTTCTCACTAATTCTTCAGTCTGTCGGACATTCAAATTATGAAGAAGAATGGTCTGTAAGGCGGATAGTTGTTGTACTTCAGTATTAAGGGCAAGAAGAGCCCGTGCATGCCCTTCACTGATCATTCGATTGGAAAGAGCATTTCTGACTTTTTCCGGGAGTTTTAGCAAACGAATGGTATTCGTAACGGAAACACGGTTTTTTCCGACTTTTTTTGCAATCTCATCATGTGTTAAATTGAAATTGACTTCGAGGCTACGATATGCTTCCGCTGTTTCAAGCGGAGATAGGTCTTCTCGCTGAACATTCTCTATTAAAGCGATTTCCAACAGATCCTGGTCGGTAGCGGAACGTGTGATGACGGGTACCATACTTAATCCGGCGGCAATCGCGGCGCGCAATCGTCTTTCTCCGGCAATTAATGTATATTTTCCGTTATCCTCCGGCGTTACAATCAATGGTTGTATTACGCCGTGTTCTAAAATAGAGTCGGTTAGTTCTTTTAACTCATCTTCATTGAAATCAACCCGCGGCTGATGAGGATTTGACTGAATTACCGAAACATCGACCATTCTGACTGATTCATCCGAAATCTCATTATCAGAGACAGGTAATAAAGCTCCTAAACCGCGCCCTAAACCACCTTTTCGTTGAGCACACATTTTCATTCCCTCCCTGATTTTTGTTTCTGATCCTGCGTCAAAATTTCTCTTGCCAATGCGTCATATGCCTTACTCGCAGAGCTGTCTTTCGAATAATAGTTAATCGGCTGCCCGTAAGACGGGGCTTCCGCTACTCTGATGCTTCTCGGAATAATGCTTTCGAAAACCTTATCCGGATAAAACTTTCTTACTTCATTTACCACATCCAGAGCGAGCCTTGTCCGTCCGTCATACATTGTCAAAAGAACCCCTCTGACATTAACCTCAGGAAAAGATTTACGTACCTGATTGATCGTGTTTGTAAGTTGTCCTAATCCTTCCAATGCCAAGTATTCGCATTGTACCGGAATAATAACACCGTCTTTTGATGCGACCAGCGCATTGATTGTCAATAGGCTTAATGACGGGGGACAATCGATTAATATATAATCAAATTTTTCTTGAATCGGTTTTAAAGCATTTTTCAGCATACTTTCCCGATTGGGAAGATCGATTAACTCTATTTCCGCTCCCGATAATGCCGGTGAGGCGGGGAGGATTGAAAGGTGAAAATCTCGATTTTCGATTATATGAGGGGCTATGGGAACAGAACCGATCAAAACCTGGTAAGTCCCATAACGAACTTCATTCTTATCCATACCCAAGGAGGATGTAGCATTTGCTTGCGGGTCGATATCGATCACCAGCACTTTTTTTCCTAAAGCGGCAAGGGAGGACCCGAGATTAATCGCAGTTGTGGTTTTTCCAACCCCTCCTTTTTGATTGATCATTGCGTAAATTTTCACTCAGGTTTTCCTTTTTTTCGATTGAATAACAGATTATTGATTTTGTTCGGATCTGAAAGTTTTTTGTTGGGGTGTCCCGCAATAAGGGCAAAGATTCCATGGAAGTTCAAGAACTTTTCCGCAAGAAATGCAGAGTTTATTTAAACGCGTATGACATGCGGGACAAAGAATCCAATCCGGTTCCACATTTCTGCCGCATCCCGGGCATTTCGGTTTTTTATCCAACTCCTGAAGAAGGGCTTCCTCTTCCAAAGCGGCTTGGTATTTTTCTTCGATCGTTTGATTCGGACGAATAATCCAATAAATAACCACGCCGACAATCGGCAAAATAATTACCAGGATTACTGCCAAAATAATCATAAAAGGATCTCTTGTCCTATGACGAATATCACGGAATACCCAAAAAAGAATGCTCAACCATAATGCCGTAAGAAACGCAATCCCCAGCGTAGTCAGTATTTGAACAATGTTTGATAAAATTTGTGGATCAATATCCATGAACTATCCTCTAAAAACAAAATTATAGCATAAAGACGTGGTTTTCATTTTTACGTTTTTAGAGTACAATAACAATATTATTAGTAT
>DCTP01000109.1 GCA_002329625.1 Leptolinea sp. UBA1437 | reverse complement strand
ACCGAAGAAATAACCGAGGAGCAGAAAGAGGAAGCACCGACAGAAGAACTGACCGATGAGCCAGAAGTGGAGTCTCCGGCTGGTGCTTCTCGGAAGATGATGAGGTCGGTTCCGTCGGTTCAGATGATCGGTACCATTAACGGCATCAGCGGTGTCCATCCGGCTCAGGGAGAAATATATAAAACCAATGAAGTGACATTTATTTGGGAAGTGGATTCCGCCGGTGTCGATACCGTGGAAACCGCTTTTAAGCTCTATTTAGACGGTGTCGGTCACGATGTGACACCTTCTTGCGGCGTGACGATTTGTCAGGTTACCGAGACGGTCGCGACGGGAAATCACAGTTGGTACGTAACGGCAAAAGCCGGAACGCTGAGTGTCTCATCATCGACGATCACTTTTTCGGTGAATCCTGCCACGTCCGCTCCCTCGGAACCCATTTTAATAAGCCCGACGGGGGAAGTTCGNNTCATGAGCTGGCTGCCGGTTACCGATGCGAGCGAATATACACTGGAATGGACGGGTCCCGGGGGATCTACCGGCTCCGGAACGTTGGTCGCTACTGATCGCAGTTGTAAAGACGGTCTGTGTACGCTTCCGATTACCTTTTCGGAAATAGGACACTATACCTGGAAAGTGACAGCAACGAATTCCACCGGATCAGCCGTTTCTGATCCATTAGAATTTATTATTTCTGATCCCATCTCAGCCCCCGGCAAGCCTATTTTGGAGATGCCGAACGGTTCTTATACTTCAAGTACGGTCAATTTTGTCTGGAAACCGGCTGTCAATGCGGAAAGCTACACTGTAACATGGAAGTTAGAAGGGGGACACACCGGAACAAAGACTCTGGCGGCAAATGATGAAACCTGTCTGAGCGGCGATTGCCATATTTCGGATACGATGCCGGCGTTGGGAAGTTATACATGGTATGTGGTTGCGATCAATTCCGCTGGTACGACAGAATCGAATACAATGAGTTTCAATATATACAATAAAGTGTCCACTCCTTACGGGACTTCTCCCAGCGGGACTATATACAGTGAGAATCCGTTGAGCTTCACCTTCAGCCGGGTGGAAGATAATGCTTACCAATATAATGTAACCGTATATAATGCCTATACCGGTGAAAAGGTAGCCGATTACTATTGGAACGAAAGTGAACTGAGTTGCGACGGGAATTATTGCACCGGAGTTGCCGATTCCGCTTTAGGTAAGGGTTATTATTTCTGGCGGGTCAGAGCGCGGACCAATAATTCCGTCAGTAATTACTCGGGCGCCGTTTATTTTCGCAATACCTATTGTGAAGATTGTTATTCCTACACTTATTATTATCCCAACACCGTTCCGACGCCCTACAGTCCGATCGGATTGATTCATGAGGCTTCACCGGTTTTCAGATGGAAGCCGATTACGGGTGCGACTGCCTACTGGCTGACTATTTTCGACGCGACGGGAAAGGCGATTTTCTCGGGTTCTACCGACCATTCGCTCTGTAACTATCAGATCTGTACTTATTCACCCGCTTTTATACTTCCTCAGGACGGGAACTACACTTGGAAAATCAGCGGTGGTTCTAATACCGGTGTAGTCTGGAATTATGCATCGGCTGCCTTTACATATGTCGGAGCTGAAGAAACTCAAAAGTCCGTGACCGGAATCGGCATTATTTATCCGATGGAAGGCGGTGAATTATATGCCGGTGATGCCAAGATCGTTTGGTTGGATACGCAAATCGAAAACGAAACCTATCATCTCGTTATTAAGGATAAAGATGGAAATGTTCTGTTGGATGTCGGTTTGGATCGGGAATCCGCCTGGTGTGACGGGAAAATATGCACAGTTGAGTTTGCGGAAATTCCTTCCGATGCGACGTACCATCTGGAACTGACTCCTATTTCGGAATCCGGTGAAAAAGGTATTCTTACCGAGTTGAATTTTCAGGTAACAGACTTGCCGTTGGATTTTGCCGCTCTGTATCCGGCTGAAAATCAGGAAGTCGGTCCGAATGTTCCATTCATTTGGCAATTGCCCTCCGGTACCCCTGCCGAGACTCAGAAAACTCTCACTTACTCCGTTCACCTGATCGATCAGACCAGAAGTCGGGAAACCGTTTTGGGACCTTACAATTGTGAAGATTCCGGAATGATCTGTTTTAACGGTGGGGCTCTTTATCGGTTTGAGGAAGAACTTCCGGAAGGCGATTATATCTGGAGTGTTCGAGTGAACGAATTGGAAAAAGTTTCCGAAGAGATTCCGTTCAAAATCACTCAATAAATTCAATTCTCTTCTTTCCGCCGAACCGGATACGGATTTCTTCCGCATCCGGTTCGCATTTTAATCCACCGGAGAAAAATGTTTCGGCATAAATAGTGCAATGTTTTAATGATTGTCAGAGTGTTGACAAAGGGAACGAAAAACCGTCGGACTTCGTAATTTAACCAGGAGGGCACTATGGAAAAAAAATATATAAAAGGAAAGCGCACCTTTTTTTGGCTGTTATTGATTTCGGCCATTCTGTTATTCACATTTTCGACATCGGCTCAGGTTTATCCCGACGGATGTTTTAACCAATATGGTGTGGAAAGAACAACGGCTGATTCGAACGACAATGACTTTTGTTATGATTCAATGGGGAATTTAACCGCGGTGACATTCCTCGAATATCAGGCGAATCAAGCGTTCTCCGGTAGTTTGAACAACGACCCCTTCGGTCAGGGAAACGGGCAAGTTGTGCTTCAACTGCCAACCGCGATCCCCACTGCCGTTCCATCTGAATCTCCGTCACAAAAAACGATTATGATGTCCGTTCCCATTATCGGAACGATTACGGAAATTATCGGCAAGTATCCGGCTCAGGGGCAGGTTTATCAAACAACTGATATCGCCTTTGTCTGGAGTTTTGACTCGGCAGGCGTCGATACGGTTACAACCTCTTTTACACTCTATATCGATGGCGTAGGCTATCCGGTATACCCAACATGTGATGTATCTTCCTGTCAGACCACGCGTTCGGTACCTGTCGGGTATCACTATTGGTATGTAACCGCTCAAGCGGGAACATGGAGTGTATCTTCATCGGTCATCTATTTCAGTGTGATGGCGCCGACCTCAGATGCTCCGGCAAAACCGATCTTACAGAGCCCTTCCGGAACCATTCAGTCCCAACAAACACAGATGGTTTGGTTGCCGGCTGCAAATGCGACCAGTTATACCGTGAACTGGACGGGTCCTGTCTCTGGCTCGAAGTCACTGATCGGAACGGATGAAAGTTGCCAAAACGGATATTGCAGCCTGGCGGTTGACTCCCTGGCTCTGGGTAATTACAGCTGGACGGTAACCGCGTATAACAGTACTTCGGGCTTATCCGAAACTTCCGATCCGATGGTTTTTACGGTTGCCGCTCCGACGTCGAAACCCGGGAAACCGATTTTGGAGGAGCCGAATGATACCTATACATCCAGTTCGGTGAATTTTATCTGGAAACCTGTTTCCGATGCCACCACCTATACCGTTTATTGGACTTCACAATGGGGGCAAACGGGTTCAAAGACCTTATCGGCAGGTGATGTTTCCTGTATGAGCGGTGATTGCCATGTTTCCGATATCATGCCGGCAATCGGTAGTTACAGTTGGTATGTGGTTGCGACCAATTCCGCAGGCTCAACGCAATCCGATCCGATGTATTTCACGATTCACTTAGGAGTGACTGCTCCGACCGGAGTGTCGCCGGTTGGTACTGTTAATAACAGCCAACCGTTCAGTTACACTTTTACGGCGGTAGAAGACAACACCTATGAATACAATGTCAGAGTTTTCAACGTTTACACCAACGCGCAAGCGGCGGACTATTATTGGAATGTGAGTGATCTGAATTGTAGCGGCGGGTATTGTACGGGCACAGCCAATTCCACACTCCCGAGCGGATATTATTACTGGAAAGTGAGAGCGCGGTCCAATAACGATGTCAGCGAATGGTCGGCACCGGTTTACTTCAATAACAGTTACTGCTATAACTGCAACCAACCCGGTTATCAGCCCAATACGGTACCCACCCCTTACAGTCCGGTGGGAATTATCCAAACGCCGGTACCGGTTTTCAGTTGGAAACCCATTACCGGGGCGACCGCTTATTGGCTGCGAATTTATGATGCCGCAGGTACCATGATTTATTCGGGATTGACGGATAATTCCGTTTGCGATTATCAAACTTGTACCTATTCACCCAATTTTACGCTGCCCGGTAACGGGAACTATTCATGGGAAATTATCGGCGGTTCGAATGCCGGAGTGGCATGGAACAACGCTTACGCGACGTTCACCTATCAGGGGCAGCCGATCAAAATTGTTCCTGCGAAAGAACCGGCGGAAATACGCTTTGTCTATCCNNGGATACCAACGGTCAGCACTTGTTGGATGCCGTACTGGATCGAAAATCCGCGTGGTGTGATGAAAAGACCTGTACCATCGAATTTGCCCAGATTCCCCTCAACCAGCTATATAAAATTGAGATTACGCCGGTCGGTAAATCCGGTAAAGAGGGGAAAAAGGCATCGCTGAATTTCAGTGTGACCGATCAACCATTGGAATTTGAAGCGCTTTATCCGATGCAAAATCAAAAAGCGGATCGACAACCGTTCTTCAGTTGGAGGTTGCCGTCCGGTACGCCGGAAGATCAGCAGCGGAAATATACCTACGCCATCCGAATTATTGACAAGACCAGAAACAGAGAATCCGTATTGGGTCCATTTACTTGCGAATCAGATGGAATGGTATGTTTCAAAGGCGGAGCCTTCTTCACCTTATCCGCCCCGCTCGAAGCGGGTCAATACCAGTGGGGTGTTCAGGTGAAAGAGCTGCAAAAAGTTTCCGCCGCGTTGACATTTGTTATTGAATAGCGTTTTGTCTTGAAGAAAGAGCGACTGCCTGGCGAAATTTTCGGGCAGTCGTTTCATTTAAAATACCGATCAAAGAAAGACGAAACGGAACCTTTTAAGGTAAGATTAAAAGGTTGAAATATCCGTAACGGGAAAGTGGGATTCGGACTCTAACTGTTGCATGTTTTGCCGGAGGAAAATCAAGAAAATGAGCGAAATGCGATACGGCACTTTTAACGCTCTTGAGAAACTGAAAAAGAAATTGTGGGCAGAATACGACCATGATCGGGCAACGGTCATCGTTTGTGTTTGGGACGGGCCGGAGGCAGCGGTTGCGATCGCCGTATTTACGGCTTTGGAAGAAACAGCCCGTCGAAAAGAAGCGGATGTGCGGGTTGAGCTGAAAGAAATCGACGGACGCGATTTGGAAGATCAGGGACCGATCGTAATGTTGATGCCTAGCTATGAAATCATCTCCCATGTCGTTCCGGCAGATGCGTCGGACCTGATTGATCATGTGATACAGGATTATCGGGTATTAGGAGATTTTTTCCGAAACGATCCGGAAAATGAGTCAAGGCAGCTCTTTGCGAAGTCGGAAAACCAAACGGTGAGACGATCCGCAAAAGGGTTTCGATTGAGCAAAAATATGTCCGGTTCGGAAATAACTCCGACTCTGGGGGATACGATACTGGGAGCCTATGTGCTGGCTTCAAAAAAAACCGCAAATCTTTTCGGCCGGAAAGAAGGCATGAAAGAAAAAACGAAATCCAGCACTCGGATCGCATTGGAACAGGCGTTTGAGAAGATTACCGCAAAATATGATTCTTCCAAGCCGAATATTATTATTTGTGCCTGGGAGGGTAAATGTGCCTCGGAAGCGATGGATTTGTATTATGCGTTCAGGCAGGCGCAGGACAAACTGGGATCCAATGCCCGGATCCACATCAAAAAAATCGATGCCGACGGATTGAAAGATCAAGGTCCCTTGGTGATGACTCTTCCGACACGGGCATTGTATGTGAAAGTGCGAAAATATGATGCCGAAACGATTATTCGGCGGACGATTCTGCGAAATGAGGTCTTGGAAGGGCTGCTTTATCGGGAGAAAGTTCAGGAAGAACCGAAAACGTTAACCCTGACGGAATTAGCCATATTGGCGGCTGATAATCATTCTGAATCCGACGAGAATCTGCGGAATGGGATTCAATCCCAATTACCGGCTTTCTTGCCTGTTTTAGAGCCACGAAAATTGGCTTTGATCCGTTCCGATGCTTTACGGATGCTGGGATTAAATCATCTGCGGGGCTTGGATGATGGCACCGAAAGTTCCTTGATTTCCGCCTCGGATTTTTATTATACCGAACGGACAAAGGCCGAAGCTTCCGCAAAAGCGATAGGGATATCGGAGGCGGAAGAAGAGCCGGAAGAGGCCGAATTTCTGACTGTCTCACAATTAATGGAGCTGGCGGAGCATCCCGACTCGCAAGCGAAAAAATCGGTAAAAATGCTGGCGGCTGGTAGCCGTATCGATCGTTTTCGTTATGAACATTTATCGCAATTGCTTCATTCGGCGGAAATTCGTTTTGCCCCAAAACTCATCGTGTTGAACGGCAATCATGCCGCTCCGGAAGAAGCAGAAGCTTTTGCTTCAGCTCTTCAGGATGTCATAGATGAAAAAGGGCTGAAAATCAAGGTAAAAATTGCCGCTACGACCTATTATGCATGTCCCGGTTTGTCTCTGTTATTGGAACCCTGCGGAATCCTTTATACCGACTTTACTTCGGCTGACGCGGAAAGGATCATCCAAAAAACATTATTGGAAGGCCGGGTCTTGACGGATTTACTGTTTAGCGATCCCCTTACAGGGAATCGAATACTCTTGGAAGATCAGATCCCCTTTAATCGGCAGCAAGCCAGAATTCTTACGGAACATTTTTATGACGTCGTACCGGATTCGTTGGCGGACTATTTTTCGGTCGGCGGTTATAAGGCTTTAAGCAAAGTACTGAAGAGTTCCGAAAATCAGTCGTTGAATGAAATCCGAGAATCGAACCTGCGCAGTCATTACGGTTTGGGGACTCCGCTTTGGCAAAAAATCGAAACCTGCCGGCAGCAATCCGAAGATGAAAAATATGTGGTTGCGATCAGCCATTGTGAACCGGAAGATGCGGATGTGGATGGAAAATTGCTTGCGGGATCACCTCATCAGGTATTGGAAGGTTTAATCATTGGGGCGTTTTTGGTCGGAGCCGAAAAAGGTTTCATTTTTATCCGTTCTGCCAATGAAAAAGCTGTTTCATTATCGGAACAAGCTATTCGTGATGCTCGGATATACGGATTGTTAGGAAAAAATATTCTGGGCACTTCTTTCGATTTCGACGTCGAGTTGATTCGTTCGGATGAACCGACGGTTGGTGGAGAAGAGACAGCTGTCCTGAGACTTATCGAGGGTCGGAAAGCCGAGCCAGTCAACCGGCCGCCGGAACCGGAAGAAAAGGGATTGTGGAATAAACCGACCTTATGTGATAACGTGAAAACCTGGGCTTATTTCCCGGCGATCTTTTTGCAGGGAGGAAAGATTTTTGCGGAAATCGGATCTAAATCAACCGGAGGATCGTTTTTGTTGGCTTTAGAGGGAGATTTTCTCGATTTTTGTTTGGTCGAGGTACCGGCGGGCATGAAAATCCGGAATATTCTGTCGTTTTTCGGCAAAAAGAACATTCTCAAGGAAGTGAAAGCGGTTCAGGTCGGCGGAATTACCGGTCAGATTCTTCCGGTTGACCGTTTGGATTATCCGTTTGATTTTTCACTGCGAACACATGCAAATACCCGGCTGGGATCGATGCTGAAAGTGTATAACTCTCATCAATGTGTCGTCCGTACAGCCGCCGATGCATTAAAAGTAAGTGCTTCGGAAGCCTGCGGTCGCTGTCTGACCTGTCGGGTCGGCATTTCTCGTTTGATTGATTTATTGGAGAAAATAACTATCGGAGAAGGAAAAGGTGTCGATCCGGAATTGTTGAAGGAAGTCGCGGCAGCGGTCCGAGACAGTTCAATGTGCCCGCTGGGTGCGGAAGCACCGATCGCGTTGCTGACTTCTTTAAAATATTTTCCGGAAGAATATGAAGCCCATTTGAACGGAAGTTGTCCGGCGGGTCGTTGTCCGAAACTGACCGATTATCTGATTCGGGAAGATCAATGTACGGGATGCGGAGATTGTCAAAAGGTCTGTCCGGTTCATGCAATCGAAGGCACGGAAAAGAACCCCCGAATGATTGATCCAATTCAATGTATCCGCTGCGGTCGGTGTCCGGAAGTTTGTCCTCAGGGAGCGATTCATTATGAATAACGAACGGAGCAAGATCTATCTTACCTTTGATCAAAAACGCGTGGAAGCGAAGGATGGGATGACGATTCTGCAAATAGCCCAAGCAAATCGAATCGATATTCCCACATATTGTGTCGTAAAAGATTTGACACCGACCGGGGCTTGTCGGGTCTGTCTGGTATCGGTAACGTTTCCGAACGGATCACAACGTTTGGTGACAGCCTGCGATACTTTGGCGATTGACGGAATGCGGGTGAGGACGGATACGGAAGAAGTATTGAATTCCCGTCGTCAGGCGGCTGAAATGTTGCTTTCGATCGCTCCCGATACGCCATCGCTTCAGCGGCTGGCTGCGACTTACGGGATTTCTCAGCCTTCTTATCGAACCCCGAGCGTTCAGGAGGGTTGTATACAGTGCGGTGCGTGCGTCCAAGCATGTCGGGAAAAAAGTGCGGGCGTTTTGCAATTTCGGGGGAACGGAGAAAATCGAGTCGTTACGACAGCAAACGGTTCGCAGGCATCGGCATGTGATTCCTGTGATATCTGTATTCAATATTGCCCGACGGGTGCGGTCACGCAAAGTCTCGGATTGGGAATCGGCGACCAAGTTAAGGCAAAAAAAGTCGGAAGAGTTTCCGCACGTTCTCGAAGCAGGTTGTTTTTTCTGTCGCTTTTTATCTTATTGATTTTAATGTCAGGCTTCGGAATTCAAATTCAGGGTTTTCCAAATCAATTGTTTTCTCTGATGGATCCTCTACAAGGGAGTGTTGTTCTGGTCTCGGGTCATCCGGAGGCAATCCACTACCTGCCGGCGTTGGCGATCCTGATTCTGACAATTCTTTTCGGCAGATTTTGGTGCGGTTGGATTTGCCCGACCGGGACCGTGCTTCAGTCGTTCGGACCGAACGGCCGGCGGATCAAAAGCCAACGATTACGCAATCTCAAACAGATTTTCTTTGTATTGATTTTGCTTTTGGCGGCGATGGGAAGTCTGGCTTTTTTTTGGACAGATCCTATCGCGCTTCTGACCCGACCTTTTGCCGCTTTGTTTGCTTATTCTGGAGAAAATGATTTTGCTTCGTTTGACTGGATCGGCGTAATTATTCTTTTTGTCCCGTTTCTCATTGCATTGGCATTGAATGGAATTGAAAAGGGTTTTTGGTGCCGTTATATCTGTCCGTTAGGCGGGATGTTAGGTCTCTTTTCCAAGTTTTCCCCTTTTAAGAGAAAAGTCGAGAGGGAAAGTTGTATCGAATGCGGAATTTGTGCACAAAACTGCCCGGTCGGAGCGATCAATCCCACGGACGGTTTTTCGTCCGATCCGGCGGAATGTATTCAGTGCACGGAATGCGCGGCACTTTGTCCCAAATTTGTTATTCGGTTTCATGGTGAAAAAATCTTTAAAAGCCATGAATTTGATCCGGATCGCCGCGAATTGTTGGGAATCGGCGGGGCGGCGGCTGCCGCAGCCGCGATCTTTGCGGGGATGAGTTCGGTGAATTATCAGCCGGCGGCGGCGGAAACATTCCTTCCCCCGGGTGCTGTTCGCGACGCCGCGCATGGCGGCATAAAACCGTTCCTTTCGCTGTGCACCCGTTGTGGACAGTGTATCGCAGCCTGCC
>DCTP01000051.1 GCA_002329625.1 Leptolinea sp. UBA1437 | reverse complement strand
CCAATGATATCACCCATTCCCAAAATACGTGAGGACAACCGAGAAGGATCATACACCTCAATCGCATCTAAACCTTCACCCGTTCCCAGGTATTTAATGGGGACGCCGGTTACACTTCGAACAGAAATAGCCGCCCCCCCGCGGGAGTCACCATCCATTTTTGACAAAATCAAACCGCTAATTTGAACGGCATCGCGAAAGCCTTCCGCAACATGAAGTGCTTCCTGACCGATCATTGAGTCGACAACCAAAAGAATTTCATTCGGATGCGTTATTTTTTGGATAGCCTGTAGCTCTTCCATCAAAACATTATCAAGTTGAGATCGACCGGCTGTATCAATTAATACGATACCGAAGCCACCTTTTTTTGCATATTCCAACGCTTGGCGTGATAATTCGGGAGGTTTTATGCCTTCTTTGGTAAAAACTTCAACATTGATTCGTTCCCCGAGTGTCCGTAATTGCTGAATTGCCGCCGGTCGATACGGATCCGCAGCGACCATTAAAACGCGCTCACCCTGTTCGCGTAATTTTTTTGCAAGTTTGGCAGTTTGGGTTGTCTTTCCGGATCCCTGTAAACCCACCAGCATGATAACGTGCGGCTTTTCTCCGCTAAGGTTTAACTTTTCGGCGGGACCGAGTGTTTTTATTAATTCTTCATTGACAATCTTGATGACCATTTGTCCGGGATTTAGAGCTTCGGATACTTCCACCCCGATCGCCCGTTCTCTGACGTTTGCGACAAATGTTTTCACGACAGAATAATGAACATCCGCTTCGAGCAATGCAATCCGAACTTCACGCATAGCGGCATCGACATCTTCGGCGCTCAATTTTCCGCGCCGGGTCAATCCCGCAAATATTTTATTCAATCGTTCGGTCAGATTTTCAAACATTTTTTCTGTTTATTCAACCATATCTAAAAAAATAATCGGTCGGTTCCCGACAGCGAGTCAATTTTAGCGTAAAACGGCTCCTCTGTAAAGGACACCCACGCAATTGTACTATAACAACCGGATTCAATAATTGACAGTATTATCCATTTCTTTTTCTTTCCGAAAATTTTATAATCGGAATATATTTTCATAATTCAAATTTTCCGATTCCGAGGATTTATTATGCGCTTTGGGTTTTTTGATGATGCCAAAAGGGAATATGTGGTAGAACAGGTTGATGTTCCCGTTTCGTGGACCAATTATATCGGGACAAAAAATATGTGCGGTGTGTTTAATCATACGGCGGGGGGATATTTGTTCTGTGGTTCTCCGGAGTATCACAGAATTACCCGATTCCGACCAAACGGTGTCCCAATGGATTTCCCTGGTCACTATGTCTATATTCGAGATGATGATACGGGAGAATTTTGGACAATTTCATGGCAGCCTGCCGGATTACCGCTTGATAAAGCAAAATATCAATGCCGCCATGGGCTTTCTTACTCCGTTTATTCCTGCGAGTATCGGGAAATCTCAGCTTCGCAAAAATTATTTGTCGCAATCGATGATCCTTTGGAAATTTGGGATGTAAATATACAAAATCAATCCGATTGTCAGCGTCATCTCAGTATCTTTTCCTATCTTGAATTCTCATTTCATCATATCGCGATGGATAACCAAAATTTTCAAATGAGCCTGTATGCCGCCGGATCAAGATATCAAGACGGGATCATCGAATATGATCTCTTTTACGAAGAAGATGGTTATCAATTTTTCACCGCCGATTTTGAACCGGATGGTTTCGATTGTGTGCGGGACCGCTTTATTGGACCGTACCGCACCGAAAAAAATCCGATTGCGGTGGAATCGGGTCACTGTTCCTCAAGCTTTGAAAAAGGAGGCAATCACTGTGGAACTCTGCGGAAACAGCTTTCAATCGATCCGAACGAAAAAATCCGGCTAATCTTTTTGTTGGGGGAAGGTCCTTTGGAAGAGGGCAGGAAAATTCGAAAGAAATACGCGGATCCTCATGAAGTGGATCGCCAATTTGATCTCTTAAGGACTTTTTGGGATGAAAAATGTTCGAAACTGCAAATTCAAACTCCCGATGATGGAATGAATTCGTTAATTAATATTTGGACCCTTTATCAAAGCGAAATCAATGTTACATTTTCTCGATTTTCATCTTTCATTGAGGTGGGCGGACGTACGGGTTTGGGTT
Source organism: Leptolinea sp. UBA1437 (assembly GCA_002329625.1). Taxonomy (GTDB): domain Bacteria; phylum Chloroflexota; class Anaerolineae; order Anaerolineales; family Anaerolineaceae; genus Flexilinea. The sequence goes on along the minus strand of DCTP01000051.1, from coordinate 3,182 downwards.
ATCGGGACAGCGCACAAGACGCAATGAGTATTCCCCATTCCGATCCGGTCAAATGTAAGAGTCGGATCGTCGAACTTTTAAGGGCTTTGACATCGGAGGGGTATGGGTTGCACTTATTTGATCCCGCTTGGTTTGAACCGCAACAAGCGAAGAAACCGTTTAAATCACCGACAATTATTCCCGTTCCGGAAAAATCAAGCATAATTCATTCGGTGGATCAAGCTTGTGCGGATGACGCATTATGGTTGATCGGAGCGATTCATAATTATCTGAAAGAAACCGGAGATTTTGATTTTGTATGGGAAGAAATAACTTATGCGGACAAAGGATCCGGATCAGTTTATGACCATATGAAGCGAATTCTTGATTTTTCCGAAAAGCAGGTGGGGAAACATGGGATTTGCAAAGGATTACGTGCCGATTGGAACGATTGCCTGAATCTCGGCGGCGGAGAGAGTGCGTTGGTCAGTTTTCTTCATTATTGGGCACTGACTCAATTTTCGGAATTAGCCGACTTTTTAGGCGAAAAAAAGGATGCCGATCATTATCGGCATGTTGCCGAACATGTCAGGCAATTGTGCGAAGCAGTGCTTTGGGATGACGGTTGGTATATTCGAGGAATATCCGCAGACGGACGGAAAATCGGCTGTCATCAAGATGTCGAAGGCAAAGTTCATTTGGAAAGTAATGCCTGGGCGGTTTTGTCGGGTGTCGCCGCCAAAGAAAGGGGAGAACAATGCATGAATGCGGTAGAGGAATATTTATTTACTTCCTACGGGTTAATGCTGAATGCCCCTCCTTACACAAAACCCGATGACGGTATCGGATTCGTCACCAGGGTTTATCCGGGGTTGAAAGAAAACGGTTCCATTTTTTCGCATCCCAACCCATGGGCATGGGCTGCGGAATGTACCTTGGGTCACGGTGACAGAGCTATGCGCTATTACGATGCCCTTTCTCCGTATAAGCAAAATGATCAAATCGAAATCAGGCAGGCAGAGCCCTATTCATATTGCCAATTTATTGTCGGGAAAGCGCATTCGGCATTCGGAAGAGCTAGGCATCCGTTCATGACAGGGACAGCTGGATGGGCTTATTATGCGGCGACACAATATATGTTGGGGATCAGGCCCGGATTCACCACACTTTCGATTGATCCCTGTATTCCGGAATCATGGGACGGATTCCGGGTCAAAAGGATATGGCGGGGAGCGGAATATGATATCACGGTGGAAAATCCCGACAAAGTTCAAAAAGGGGTCAAAGCGCTGTTTTGCGATGATCTCCCGGTAACCGAGATACCGCTTAAACCACGCGGTACAAGCACAAATGTTAAAGTAGTTATGGGGAAACAGACAATATGATCCATTTCGGAACCGGCGGGTGGCGAGCCATTATAGGAGATGAATTTACAAAAAGTAACATCCAGCTGCTTTCATATTCAATCGGTGATCTTATGGAAAAAACCGGTACGGCCAATTTGGGCTTATGTATCGGATATGACCGGCGCTTCTTATCGAAAGAAGCAGCCCATTGGGCTGCCGAAGTCTTCGCAGCGCGACAAATTCCTTGTTATGTGATCGATCGTTCATCCCCTACGCCTTTGATTATGTTTACGGTCAAGCAAATGAATTTACCGTACGGGATGACCATTACGGCAAGCCATAATCCCGCTATTTATAACGGTGTGAAATTCTTTACCGCCGGTGGATGCGATGCAAATGAAGATATTACAAATGAAATTGAATTCTTGACGCAGAAAAATGCCGAAGTAAAAATTCCATTTCTTGATTACGATGAGGGAATCCAATCCGGAATCATCAAAGAAATAAATCCGCTGAATAGCTATATCGACAGTATCCTTTCCTTGGTAGATACCGAAGCGATAAAAAAAGCCAGATTGAGAATCGCATTGGACCCCATGTATGGCGTAAGCCAAACCAGTTTACAGACCATATTATTAACCGCTCGTTGCGAAGTGGAAGTGATTCATGATCGACATGATACGCTGTTTGGCGGTCGACTTCCCGCTCCGAATATTCATACGCTCGGCACATTGGCTAATTTCGTTTTGGATNNNNGGACAATTTGTTCATCCGAATAAACTTTTGGTCTTGCTTTACTATTACTTGTTGAAATATCGCGGTTGGCGAGGTCCTGCCGTTCGAAATAATTCTACAACCCACTTATTGGATAAAGTTGCGGCAGGATTCGGTCAAAGCTGTTATGAAGTTCCGGTCGGATTCAAATATGTTTCAGCAAAAATGGAGGAAACCGGTGCGATTATCGGCGGTGAATCATCCGGGGGTTTAACCGTTAAAGGACATATCCGCGGAAAAGACGGTATCTATGCCGCCACGATCTTAACAGAAATGGTCGCGGTTACCGGAAAGCATTTATCCGAATTGTACAAAGAAATCACCGATCAGTTTGGTGAAGTATTTAATTCGGATGCCGATTTTAAACTGACTCCGCAGAATAAAGAAAGGTTACAAAATATTTTGTACGTCGAAAATAAATTACCGGATTTTCCGTACGAAATCGATCATGTTTCTTACCGAGACGGTTGTAAGGTATATTTCAAAAATTCGGGCTGGGTTATTGTTCGCTTTTCGGGAACAGAACCCTTGATTCGCTTATGCGCGGAAATGTCCGATCAAAAATCCGCTGACCGGTTGATTTCTGTCTTTTCGGACTTTTTAGGATTGGAATCGGAATTGCAATCTCAATAATCGAGAATTCTTAATCGGTCGAATCGATTTCTTTATTTATCTTGATTTCGATAATCGTTTGCACTGATCCCTACCATTTTTTTAAATAATCGTGAGAAATGCCCATTATCGGTATATCCTACCATCTCAGAAATATCACTTATACGCAATTTAGGATCATCCAATAATCGTTTTGCCGCGTCAATTCGGGCTTTATTTAATAAATCATAGAAACTTTGACCGGTCACTTTATTTAACAATTTTGATAAATGCCATTGGGAGACATAACAATAATCCGCGACATCCTGAAGTGTCAATTTCCGAGAAAAATTCTCTTCGATGTAGGCTAAAGCTTGTCTGACGATGAAGCTGTTTGCGGAAGCGGTGCTTAAATCATCGATTTTGTCGTCCAATGCGACAGGAGATCGTTTTGCGAGTGTATCGGTCATAAATTGCAAAGCTTCGTTAATT
>DCTP01000099.1 GCA_002329625.1 Leptolinea sp. UBA1437 | reverse complement strand
CTGATATACAAGTCTTGGATCAAACTCTTTGCGAAATTAAATCTATCGGAATTCAGAGTATTTCTATCAATAAGGAATTGAGCGACGCACTGAAGGATATCCCCGCCGAACAACGGGGACGTTTTGCCCGAAGTTGGTTAAAAGATACAATCGCAGGAATCCAGCAAGATCTTATCGTATGCTCAAATCCGGATCTATTGTTTCATCCTGTTTTCAAAATGGACCCTTTTGCCTTAATTTGTCAGCTCACACGTTTGAAGAAGATTGTTTTCCTATGGCCTGGAAATTGTTCTTCAAATGTTCATTCGTATGCAATCCCCATTCATCATCACTATCGAACCTGGGAGATATCGGATGATCAATCTTTCCAGCCTAAAGTTATAATTCAACAAATATCTGATCGGTTAGGAGAATAAACTATGCTTTATCGAGACCTTGTCGATCTTCAAAGCTTTGTCTATTCTGAGTCTAATTATGAAAAAATGCATTGAGTCATAAATCATTCCGTAAATATTGGTAAATTTCAACGGCTTTCTTGCGCCCGCAAGCTACAGCTTCAACCGGTGAGATGCCATTTATTAAAAACTCATCGCCTAAGAAAAGTCCCGGGGATTTTTTCTTGACCTCATCAAAATTTTCTCGTTCTGAAAATTGGTCTTTTGTGATAAAAACACACGCATATTCTTTGAGCATTCTTTTCAAATCGGCCTCATGAACCGGATTCTGATTTCCGAAAAAGCGTATTTCTTCGGCAAAAATTCCCCGGATATCGCGATTGAAAGATGCTTGAAGAACCGGATCGGATCTCATTTTTTCCGGAAATTTGCCTCCCGGTTGATTTTCCGGCGCGAAAATACTGATTTTCCATCCGCTGAGAGCCAGATAATAAGCACAGCTCATTGCAGCCAATCCTCCGCCGATGATGGCGATTTCCCCGTTCACGGTCGATTTTTCGTGTTTTTGCCAACCTTCTTCTCCCGCTTGCTCGCAAACCCATCGCTCAAGTTCAGCGATATTTACCGGTTCCCCGCTGAAGTCCCGGCGATAACAAAATTGTTGGCAAAGATGATTCGCCGCACAGTTTAAGCCGCAGGTTTCTCCGAAAGGATTTTTTTCATGAATAAGGCGGGCTGCCCCGATGTAATTTTTTGTTTCCATCCTGCGCAAAAATCCCGGAATATCAATTCCCGCGGGGCAACCCTTTCTGCATCGCGGATGAAGACATCCTTGACATTTCGCTGCAGCCAAAAATGCATTTTCGACCGAAACAGGTGTGCCGGAAATGTAGTTCGGTCTGTGATATGGAGGTTGAATAAAATGAACAACTTCTTCTGGGAAGACGTGAGTATCATATTCGGGTTGATGCAATTCGCGCAAAATAACATTCGCTGCGCCGATTCCGGATACGACGGTTGCCGGGGCACCGGTGCCCATCACGGTTGAGTCTCCGCAAAAATAGAGGTTTTTCCATTCGCTGCGTGCGTGCAGTCGTTTGAGCATTTCCTGACCAATTTGATTTTTTGGACCGCCGACCGCTCCGCCGTTTTTAAGCAAGTATCGTTCGATCGTGGTTGGTGATCCGATGATTAATGAGCGGATGTGTTGTTTAAAACCGGGAATATGTTGCTCAATTTGATCAATCATTCGTTCCGCTTCTCTACGTTTTTGATCTTCATATTCTGGTGAACGGTAAGTTGGATCATCCATATGCGGCCAAGAGCAAAAATTCGGTGCGATTGCCATTACAACCAGTTCATCCGGGGGACAAAGTGAGTGATCAACGAGTGAGTTTGTGTATAACGTTAAATCAGATGAATCAATTATTTTCCGATTTTCGATGAAAATTTCCCAAGGGAAAGAATCTTCCGGAATAGCCTCTCGACTGATAACCATGTAAAGTGTCATACTTGGAAAAGTCGGCACTAAAGATTGTGCCCATTTAAGACGATCCGGAGAAATATGCCGCGGTCGCACCAGATGTCCGTAAATATTCCAGACGGTTGCGTTGGCGATCACCCGATCGGCAAATATTTCGGTTTTATCTTGCAGTCGTACACCATAAGCGCGCCCGTCTTCGATAAGGATCTCGTCGACGAGTTGACGATAAAGGGTTTGACCGCCGTAACGCTCGAAAGCTCTTTCGATTGTATTCGGGAGCATTTGTGCACCACCGGCCGGATAATAGACGCCGCCGGTGTGATTGTCGATAAACATTGTCGCAGCCAGAACCGCCGGCGTCTCTTCTGCGGTGGTATATGCATAAGCGGAGCAAAGTTTATCGTAAAAATTGAATAGCTCGGGAGAATGGAAATACTTTTTCAATAGATCCAGAGTAGAGGTAGATAATAATTTTTGCATTTTAAAAATCGAAAACGGATCGTTGATCAGACGCCGTAAACCCTGGCGCGGGGAATATTCGGAAGGAGGGACGATGACTTCATTCTTAATGACGATATTTTCATACATTTTGTAGAGATCCGCATAAAAAGCTCTAATGCCTTCTTTTTCGTCCGGAAACAACTCGATTAATTCATCGATAAATCGTTGCAGATCTGGCCAAAAGATAATTTCTTTCCCTTCAAAATTCATACGGGCTAAAGTGGAATGGGAAATCATATCAATCGGTTCTTCGAGTTCATTGAGTAAAAAATGGAACGGCCGGAACCCTTTTTGACCGAAACCATATAACATGGCGGCCCCCACATCATGAATATGGTCTTCTCGTTTAAATGAAGTACAGGCTCCGCCGGGCTTGTTTTGTTGCTCAATCATTAAAAGGAAAGTCCTCGTTTCGCCAATAATCCGGCTGCTGCCATTCCACCCAGACCTGCGCCGATAACGATTACATCATAGTGATCCCTTAAAATAAAATCTTCATAAAGTTTCATTTTTTGTGTTCGGCCTTTTTATTTAAGTCATTTAATACCGCTTCAGCAGCTAATTTTCCGGTTAATACCGCTACCGGTGATCCTCCCGGTGAATATGTCCAGTGACCGGCCGTCAACAACCCGGGAATGGGAGTAAAAACGCTTGATTTCATTTGTAAGAAATTCCCTCGTGAGAAAGTCCGTTCCTTGTGATAAGACCAACCCATAATGGCTCCTTTTGTATTGGACGTACGTCGGGCTATTGTGAGCGGTGTTGCCGAGAAACATATTTCGATATGATCGTTTAGTTGAGGAATGAACTTTTCCAAACTGGCGATTAAATCGGATGTATATTTTTCTTTTAAACTCTCATATTCCGCAGGTTCTCTTTCCCAACCGCCGTTGTAATCCCAAGATGTCATTGCGCTGATCATTATTCCCGTTTTACCCTGAGGTGCAAGCTCATTTTGGTGGAGGCATGGGACGGAAATCTCCTGAGGAACATGCCGAAAGTAATCGGAGCGATGAATCCGGTCGTTTTCCGAAATACCGTTCAGATCCGGATGATAAAAAACATGCGAACAACCTTGAAGACCTAAACTTTCGACGGGTCGGTCGATACCTAAGAAAACGTTGAATACGGAGTGTGAGACCTCCGCATCTTTTAATTTTTGATTAAATTTCTTCGGGAGCATTGTTTCCGGTGTCAGTTGAGTGAGCGCTTGGCGAAAATCTCCGGCAGCGATCATATAATCTGCCCGAATTTCTTCTCCAGTTAAGAACCGGACACCGGAAGCTCTACCGCAATCGAAAAGCAAATTTTCCACCCGAGTGTTCAGTCTGATTTCTCCTCCCCAATTTAGTATGGATTCTGAGAGTAGATGAGGAATGGTCCGGATGCCTCCTTCCGGATAATAATAGTCCGTAAACATACGAAAATACCCCAATCCAAAGAAGACACTCGTTCCGTCCGGGAAAAGATCGCTGAGTAAGTTGATAAGGTTTGAATTGTTGAGATGTTTTTCTAAATAAGGTCGAAAATCCTGGCGCATCAGCGATAATGCGCGGGGAATATGTGTAAATAAAGCACCTTGATTTCTAAACCATTCTGCTCGTACCTCATTGCCGGTATTCGGTAAATCAAAGAAAGGAATCGGAAAAGACAGGAAGCCATCCATCAAATCATAGACTGTCTTTGTANNCCATCCATCAAATCATAAACAGTTTTTGTATCTTGAAGGATTTTCTTCAAGCCGGCTTTTTCCGAGGGAAAGAATTCCTGCAACATGCGAAAATAGGATTCAACATCTTCAAATTGTCGAATAACTTGGATATTTCCACCGATAATAAGAGCAATCGGGCTTGGATGAAAATGAACCTGTTCCAATAATCCGAGTTGCGCCAGCATAGGCATCATGACCGAGCTGTTTTCGATAGCTTTTATTCCGCCGTCAAATAAATATCCCGATCGCCAAAATGAATTGAACAGTCCTCCCACTTGATCCGACTGTTCACAAACCAATACTTTTCTCCCTTCTTTTGCCAAGAATGAAGCCGCTGTGAGTCCCGCAAGTCCTCCGCCGATAATGATCGCATCGTAGTAATTCTTTCGATTATTTTCCATGTCTATCTCAACGATTTTATAAAACAATATTTTCTTGAGCAGCAAAAAGATGCATTGAATCCATCGGACAAAAAATTATGTGTCATTGTATTTTTGTGCATCAGGAAACGGTCTTGCTTTCATTTTTTTCAAGCAAAGCCGCTCTTTTTCGTCGATATTCGATAATCGGCAAATCTCCTTGAAGCAAGGTTTCACCTATTTTCAAGCCGCTTATTTTCGGCTGTTGCGTGATGACGATCCGGCGGTCTTCATGTGCAATATAAACATTAACCGGCATTGCCAAATTTGCTACCATTTTTCCTAAAATCGGAACCGATAAAAATTTCTGATAAAACCTGAGGTAAAGAATTGTATGATCATTATCCACCGGGACGAATGCCGCTAAAACACGAACTTTCTCGTTGATGAAATTTTGCCACAGATTGGGAAAAATGAACTCCAAATGGACACTTGTCGCGGATTTGGGAGCAAGCTCTTTGGATTTTCGCGGAAGAGTGCCGTCGTCAACTCGATTGAACACATAGGTATAGATCATCCTGTCATTTTTCCATTCAACGAGGGGACCGTCGACTAAAGTCCGATTTCCGCGGCCGATTGTGTGACGATGGACAAATGGCAAGTGGATAACATCCAACTGATTTTCGATCACCCTTGAGTAAAAAGCATCCCAAGGATCATGAGCGGAACCATAGTAGAAGGTATCATCGATATCGGTAAAAAAATCAGGGATTCCATCTGGTTTCGAATCACCCCACCAGAGCCAGATCAAGCCGTGCGCTTCATAGGTGGGAGTGGCTTTTAAGTGCATTGCCTCCGGGATCGAGCCGTTTTTCCCGTTTGCGGGTACCAGAACACATTTGCCCGAACCGTCAAATTGGATGCCGTGGAAGGGGCATTGGATGTGTCCGTTTTCGATTTTCCCGGCGCTGAGCATTGCTCCACGGTGGGGGCAGCGATCCACTGCCGCATGAACTTTTCCGGTCTGATCGCGCCAAAAAACGAATTTTTCTCCGAGTCTGACGACGCCTACAGGGTGTGTGCCGACTTCTTTGGATTCCAAAACAACATACCATTGATTACGAATCATTTTATTTGCTCCAACATTTTTATCGTCGCCGAAATTGTTTGTTCTTGTTGCTCCTCACGAGAGACGGTGGCGACGTTATCGCCTGCCTGGTCTCCGTACCAACCGAATTGAGCATGATTTCCCCCTTCGATTTTTACCCATATGGTATCCGGTGGCAGCAATTGTTTCGAAGCCTCGATTTTTTTATCGGTTGCCAAACCGTCTTCCGATCCGAATACGGAAACAACCCGGATTTCGGAATCCGCTAAGCTGTCGTTTGCAGATGGGTAGGCAGCCCATAATGCCAAGCCCTCGATAGAGTCGGGGTGAGATTTCGCATATGCGGCTGCCATGGCGCCGCCCAATGAATGCCCACCGATTGCCCAATGGCGGATTTGCGGATAGGCGGCTTGGACATCCTTGGCCGCATCAATATCGAATACCG
>DCTP01000117.1 GCA_002329625.1 Leptolinea sp. UBA1437 | reverse complement strand
CAGGCATCGAAACTATGACGGTGTCATGATCGCATGTGTCAACTTCAAAAATCCGGAAGTGGCGGAATTGGTCGACAGCGAAATTCCCACTCTTTCTATCGATTACGAATTTCCGACCTGCACATCCATTCTTTCCGATAATCTGGGAGGGATGAAAAAACTGACAGATTATGTAATTCAAAAAGGGCATCGCAAATTGGCGATCATTCACGGGGAAGGGACGGAAGTGACTCATATCCGATTGGATAGCTTTTTCCAAACACTTAATGAAAATCGAATTCAGATTCCAAAATATTTTATTAAACCCGCTTTATATCACGAGCCACTTCACAGCCAAATTGCTACCCGCGAATTATTATGCTTGCCCGAACGACCGAGTTGTATTTTTTATCCGGATGATTACTCACTTTTGGGCGGTTTGGATGAACTGGAACAACACCATCTGAGAATTCCCGAAGACATAAGCATTGTCGGATACGATGGTATATTCCTTTCTCAAATTTTACGTCCCCGTATTACAACGATGCATCAGGATACGGAAACGATCGGAAAAAGAGCAGCCGAAGAATTAATCAATCAAATCGAAAATCCGAGAACTTATAAAAGACATCGGGTGGTTGTGAAACAAGATTTATTGGAAGGGGAGACCGTTAAACAACTTTAAAACGCTTTTGGAGAGTCGGAATTTATGAAAAAACAAATCACATTAAACGGTAATTGGACGATGAGACGGCAGGACCAGCTAGAGACAATTCCGGCGAAAATCCCCGGATCGGTTTACAGCACTCTTTTAGCCGCCGGGAAAATGGATGACCCGTTTTATCGGGACAATGAGATGAATGCCTTGCCTTTAATGGAATATGATTATTCGTTTTCCCGACCTTTCGAAATTCCCGATGAACTGCTGAATGTCGATCGATTGCTCCTGCGCTGCGAAGGATTGGACACGTTAGGAACAATTCTGATCAACGGCGAAAAAATCGCCGAAACAAATAATATGCATCGCATCTGGGAATTTGATATCTCTGATACGGTTCATTCCGGGCAAAATGAAATTGAAATAATTTTTTCTTCACCCACCCGATTTATTCGAAAAGCCTATGAAGAAGATCCCTATGAAGGATCTAGTGATGCCATGCGCGGATTCGTTCATTTACGGAAAGCCGAATATATGTTTGGTTGGGATTGGGGTCCGAGACTTCCGGACGCGGGAATCTGGCGCGATATCTCGTTGATCGGGATCGATCATGCCCGTTTTGACAATATTTATGTTCGTCAAGAGCACCGGGACGGAAAAGTAATCTTAACCTTTGATACGGAACTGGATTTGGTGGATGAGCTTCCCTATGAAATCCGAATAAGTGTCGAGACTCCATCCGGAGAGATCTTAACAGCCACGGATAGCGACCGCATTGTTATCGATCACCCCGAACTTTGGTGGCCGAATGAATTGGGAGGACAACCTCTTTATCGGGTAAGTGCCGAATTATTATATGAAGGAAAAGTATTGGATACCTGGCAAAGACGGATCGGTTTAAGAACTCTGACGATCCGTCGTGAAAAAGATCAGTGGGGTGAAAGTTTCTGCCATCATATTAACGGGATAGATATTTTCGCAAAAGGTGCGGATTATATCCCCGAAGATAATATTCTCAGTCGAATCACACCGGAACGAACCAGGGCTTTATTGGAAAATGCCGTGGAAGCCCATTTCAATACCATTCGGGTGTGGGGAGGAGGGTTTTATCCGCCTGAATCTTTTTATGAAACCTGCGATGAACTGGGACTTTTGGTTTGGCAGGATTTCATGTTTGCCTGCGGCGCTTTCCGTTTGGATGAAAAGTCCGAACAGAATATGCGGGAAGAATTTCGCGATAATATCATCCGCATCCGAAATCATCCGTCTCTGGCTTTATGGTGCGGCAATAATGAAATAGAAGAATTTGCCGCTAAAAACCAATGGGTCAAAACTCCGAAACAGCATAGTGAATATATCTCTCTTTTTGAATATATCATTCCGCATATGGTCAAGCAATACGATCCGCAAACATTTTACTGGCCTTCCTCATCGTCCTCCGGCGGCGGTTTCGATGATCCGCAGGATCCGTCCCGCGGAGATGTCCATTACTGGGATGTCTGGCACGGAGAAAAGCCATTTTCCGATTATCGAAAGTATTATTTTCGTTATGTCTCCGAATTTGGGTTTCAAGCCTATCCGCCTTTGCAAACTCTTCATACTGTCACTTTGCCGGAAGATTTAAATGCTTTTTCGAGAATCATGGAAAAGCATCAACGGAATGCCTCTGCAAACGGCAAGATCATGAAATATATTCAACAGACTTTTCTCTATCCAAAAGACTTCGAATCGCTGATCTACACCTCACAGTTATTACAAGCCGAGGCGATTCGCTACGGAGTGGAATATTGGCGAAGCATTCGCAATTGTTGCATGGGAACAATTATTTGGAGTTTAAACGATTGCTGGCCGGTGATCTCCTGGGCGTCAATCGATTATTACGGGCGGTGGAAAGCACTGCACTATGCCGCTAAGCGCTTTTTCGCTCCGGTTTTATTAAACGCCTTGGAAACCGGTGAGAATACAATTTATCCAGATATCAACGCCGAGCGCATCTTTCCGGTAAAGAACGCGGTTATTTTTAATGTCACCAATGATACCTGGGAAAAAGTGGACTGCGAAATCATCTGGTCTCACCGATCCAATGATTCACAGATCCGTCACCAAGGGAAAATAACTGTCACTGTCCCGCCTTTCACAGCCAAACAAACGGATGAAATTCTCTTCCCCGATTTTTCTACTTATGAAGACTACATCAGTTTTTCGCTTTTCATAGAAGGGAAAGAAATTTCACATTCAAGCGTTCTGCTCAGCGCACCCAAGCATTTTCATTTCCTCGATCCCCATTTGACCGTTCAAGCCGCAGGCGAGGAACTCATCGTACGCTCGGAAGCTTATGCAAAAGGGGTATTTATCGATAATGAAAAAGGCGATCTGAAACTCGAGGATAACTGGTTTGATATGGATGCCGGAGAAAAAAGAATTAAAGTTCTCAGAGGGACGCTCAGTAATTTAAACGTTCGCTCGGTTTACAACATTGCATATTAATACACTCAGAAAAGGAGATGATTTCATGGATGTAAAAAAACTCGTTTCACAAATGACGCTTGAAGAAAAAGCAGGTTTATGTTCCGGAAAAACCATGTGGCATACCAAATCTGTTGAACGCCTGGGTATTCCGTCCATCATGGTTTCTGACGGACCGCACGGGTTGCGAAAACAAGACCTTACTAAGACCGAGCATCCCGACCATGATGATAGCATCATCGCGGTTTGTTTTCCTACAGCAGCTGGTTTGGCAAGCTCATTCGACCGCGATTTGATTTATCGAATGGGAGAAACATTGGGAGAAGAATGCCAAGCGGAAGATGTGGCGATTATTCTCGGACCGGGAGCCAATATTAAACGATCTCCCTTATGCGGCCGCAATTTTGAATATTTTTCAGAAGACCCATTTCTTTCCGGAGAAATGGCAGGAGCTTATATTCGCGGAGTTCAATCCAAGAATATCGGGACTTCACTCAAGCATTATGCGATGAATAATCAGGAAACACGCCGGCTCGCAGTTGATGTCCGAGCGGATGAGCGAACGATACGCGAAATATATCTCGCAAATTTTGAAAGGGCAGTCACGAGGGGAAAACCGTGGACGGTAATGTGCTCCTATAACAAGATTAATGGAGTATACAGCAGCGAAAACAAATTCACCCTGACGGATGTTTTACGGGATGAATGGGGATTCGACGGGTTTACCATGACCGATTGGGGAGCGGTGAACGACCATATCGCCGGGATAAAAGCAGGCCTGGAATTGGAGATGCCGGCGAGCGGTGAATATACCGATAAATTGGTGGTCGAGGCGGTTAAAAGCGGAAAATTGGATGAAAAGATTTTGGATCGCGCGGTCGAAAGGATACTGAACATTGTTTTCCGTTATCTGGAAAACCGAGATCGTAACGCTGTCTTTGATCGTGAAAAACACCATCAAATCGCCCGCCAAATCGCCGGAGAAACCTTCGTACTATTAAAGAATGATCGAAATATTCTGCCTCTTTCTCCTCAGAAAAAGATTGCATTTATCGGCGCTTATGCTAAGAAACCGCGTTTTCAAGGAAGCGGAAGTTCCCATATTAATGTCAGCAAATTGCTCGGCGCTTTGGAAGCCGCGGAAGAGATTACAAAAGTAACCTATGCGCAAGGATATGATGATGAAACGGATGAAACAAATCCGGCATTACTACAAGAAGCAATTGAAGTCGCGAAAAAGTCCGATGTAGCCATCTTATTCGTCGGATTGCCAGGGACTTTCGAATCAGAGGGTTATGATCGCAGTCATATGCGAATGCCGAAATGCCAGAATGAATTAATCGAAGAAATTGCAAAAGTCAACCCCAATACAGTGGTGCTTTTACATAATGGTTCTCCGGTCGAAATGCCATGGGCTGACCATGTACCAGCTATTTTAGAATGCTATTTGGGAGGTCAGGCAGTTGGAGGAGCGGAAGTGGATGTTCTATTCGGTAAGGTTAATCCGAGCGGAAAATTAGCTGAATCCTTTCCACATCAGTTAGAAGATAACCCGTCCTACCTGAATTTCCCAGGCGAAGGAGACGTCGTAGAATATCGCGAAGGCGTCTATGTCGGATACCGATACTATGACAAGAAAAAAATGGCGGTACGATTTCCGTTTGGTCACGGTTTAAGCTATACCACTTTTGAATATTCGAATCTGAAGCTCAGCCAAAAGCACCTCAATCAAGGAGAATCTCTCGATGTTTCGGTGAATATCACGAATAACGGAAAAGTGAAAGGCAAGGAAGCGGTTCAGCTCTACGTGCAAAGCACACATACCGGCGTTCCACGCCCGATAAAAGAATTGAAAGAGTTTGCAAAGGTCGAATTGGAACCAGGGGAAACAAAAACAATTCATTTCACCTTGCCTCCCCGAGCCTTCGCTTATTATGAAGTCAAAATTAAGAATTGGTATGTCGAAGGCGGATCCTATGATATTCTGATCGCAGCATCCTCTCGCGATATTCGTTTATCGGATTCAATTGAAATTGCTCCTGGGGATCCCATTCCGTTTAAAGTTACCC
>DCTP01000014.1:1578-12068 GCA_002329625.1 Leptolinea sp. UBA1437 | reverse complement strand
TTCCGAGCGATGAATGGGTCCGCGTTCCGGCGGGTGGCACTATCGTACGAACCGATACGGGTGTAGCGGTGCTTGATTTGGATGACGATAAAGATGAACGGACCGGCTGGAATATTTTTTTCCTTCACTTGCTCACTTCTTCCATCCCGCCGGTGGGAACAAGGCTCAATACGGGAGATGCGATCGGTCATCCGTCTTGTGACGGCGGAACTTCAACCGGAACCCATTTTCATATTGCACGGAAATTTAATGGTGAGTGGATTTCAGCCGGAGGAATTATTCCGTTTGAGTTTGATGATTGGAAAGTAGAAAACGGGACCAGTGCTTATTCTGGGAAATTAAAACGATATTCAAGTACGGTTATTGCCTGCGAATGTGGGGATTATACCAGCCTGATTCATAACGGTCCCCCTTTGGTTCCGACTCCGACCTCTACTGTCAAGCCAAAATAAGACGAAAATTGATTTAAAGACTTACCCGTGACAAAGGCCATGTCGGAAATACATCCATCGATAAATCATCAAATTTATTCGCAATAAACCGCTGATAGCCTGCCGCTCCGACCATGGCGGCATTATCGGTACAAAGAGATAATTTGGGTATAAATAACGGAAAATCAGATTGACTTTCAAATAACTCCCGCAGTGCTTTGTTCGCGGATACACCCCCTGCTATGATGATACAACGAGCGCTATAAAGTCTGGCAGCATCCATCGTTTTTTCATATAAGATTCCGGTAACCGCGGATTGGAAGCCGGCAGCCAGATCCGACACCGGAAGTTCACCCATTCCCTCAACTTGCAGTTCTCTGACTTTTCTCAGTACCGCTGTCTTAACTCCGCTGAAAGAAAAATCCCATGTTCCTTCGAGTTTTGATTTCGGAAAACGAAATCGATTTGGATCACCGAAAACCGCCGCTTTTTGTATGGAAGGTCCTCCCGGATATTCCAATCCGATCAGGCGGGCCACTTTATCGAAGGCCTCTCCCGCAGCATCATCCAAGGTGCCGCCCAGTCGTTCATAATGCAAATGAGATTGAATTAATATAATTTCCGAATGTCCGCCGGAGACAAGAAGAGCAACAGCCGGAAAATCGGGCTGTGTCAGCGGGGGTTTATCTTCCGAACCGTATAACCAGGCTGAATAGATATGGCCTTCCAAATGATTCACACCGATCAGGGGTAATCCGGTCGTTAAAGAAAGTCCCTTTGCAGCATTCATACCGACAACCAACGATCCGGCCAAACCGGGTCCGCGGGTCACAGCAATAGCATCGAGATCATCATAAGACATGTGCGCCTTTTGCATAGCCTCTTCGATGACAGGGGATATCGAAAGAACATGTTGGCGAGAAGCCACTTCAGGAAAAACTCCCCCATATTTTTTATGGATATCGATCTGAGACGCAACAATATTTGAAATAATTCGGCAGCCGTCTTCGACCACCGCCGCAGAGGTTTCATCGCAAGAAGTTTCGATTCCCAAAATTCTGATTTGTTCGTTATTTGTCATGGTCTTCCTCTGCATTTTTATCACCATACGGTGCGACTTTCAATACAAATTCATAAGGATATGGGGCAATAATGTTTGCTTTTCCGTTAGGATCGACAGATACGGTGTCCTCAATCCGAATTCCAAACGGTTCCTTCGCATCGGGATAATAAAGTCCCGGCTCGACCGTAAAAACAGTACCGATCTCAGCTCGATCGGAATCGGGAGCGGAAAATCCGCTGAACGGTCGTTCATGAATATTTAATCCCAAGCCGTGACTGACGGAATGCACGTAGCCTTCCAAAGTGTGAGGACTATTCAATACGGTTTTATGACCCATTTTTTCAAACATTTCACAGGTTTGTTTTTGTAATTCTTTGAGCGGTTTGCCGACTTCTATGGAATTAATGATCGCATCGTGAACATCTTTTACCTGTTTATATGCATTGAGCAAATGATCGGAAGCTTTCCCAATACACCATGTTCTGGTAAAGTCATAAAAATATCCTCCACCCATTTCGCACGGAAAGAAGTCAAAAACAATGGTCTTCCCTGTTTCAATTGTTTGGCCGTCATCTCCCGAATTATGCGGAACAGCCGAATCTTTTCCCACCGAAAAAATTGTCCCTTCCGGATTTTCTCCACCGAGTTCGCTCAACCACAGATTAATTTTTCGTTTAATATTCCCGACTGTTATTTCCTCGCCGTCTTTGCCGACAAGCAGATTTCCTTTGATCCGACAATCATTCTTAATAAAATTTTCCACACGTCTGACAACTTCGGTTACCGTCAAACCCATTTTACGGATTGCTGCGATTTCATCAAGATCTTTTGTGAATCGTGCTTGATTAATAACATCTATTCCTTCGGAACCGAGAATTTTAAATTCCGGAACCAGCTCTCGGAATGCTTGTACCATAGCATATTGGGTCCCGAATTCCGTTTTTCCGCAGAAGGCAATTTTTCCGTTGCGAAGTCCAACCCGATTAAGAATATCGCGTAATTCCAACGCATCCGCTTTTGCCTGATCGCCATCCCACTCTCGTAAATATGTTTCGGTGGGAAATTCATCAAAACAAATCTTCTTCATGCCGACTTTCGCGGCATTATCTCTTTCCATCGGGCGATATAATAAGACCGGTTCCCGGTCTTTTAATAATACAATAATAGCTTTGGTAAAAAATTCGCCTTTCGCTAAATAAGTCATCGGTGGGTTATGTTCACTGCCGCCTGAGATGATAATTGCATCAACATCTTTTTGTTTCATTAAATTTTGAATATCTTTTTTCATTTTTTAATCCCGAACGAAGATTTCTTTATTCATCTTTTTTCATATCATCAAAACCTGATCGATATTGAACCGTATCCCGAGTCCGCAGAAGAATTTCAATTAAGATAAATCCTCCGACACACAAAAAAATAATTGTCGAATTCAGCACTCGTCCGATTTGGAACCATAATAAAATATCACAGAGCAACCCGGTGACCAAGGATTCACGGACCACGGTCTTAGGGATGATTTTCCGGATTGTGAAAAAATATTTATTCAGGGCTGCATAAATGGGCATCATAATTCCGGTAATAAAAATAATCATCAGAAAAAAGAACAACCACCTCTCCTTCAGGTAAGGAAGAGTATTCATTACCAACCGATAAAGACCATATCCACTTGGTAAAGAAAAAAACAGCCCGAGAAAAATATATGTTCGAAGTTTGTCCAAACGGACTCCTTATTTGCCTATCCGATCGAATACTATTATAATCGCATTGAGTTTCGTCAAAGATCAACCGAATATTTCGAAAATACATATGAAATAAAAAAATCAGAACATATTTATAATATTTCTTAAAAAACGATAAATGATGGAGAAAAATGCTTTTTACAGTTGACATCGGGAATACAAATATAACCTTGGGTATGTTTCGTGGTGAAGATTTAATCATGCGTTGGCGTATGGCGACAAATCGGAATTCCATGCCGGATGAATTTGGGATGCAATTTTGGTTTCTTTTTGAACATAACGGCATTAATCCGGAGAACATCGAAGGAATTTGTATTTCCTCAGTTGTTCCGCAGATAACTTCGAAGGTGGAAGATGCTTGTGATTATTATTTTAAACGTCCGATTCTCGAGGTGAATTACAAATTAAAATTGGGTATGAAAATCGATATAGATCATCCGGCTGAGCTGGGGAATGATCGAATCGCGGATTCAGTGGCCGTAAAAGCCCTATACGGAACNNATTGATTTCGGAACGGCTACCACATTTAATATACTTAATCGGGAAGGGAATTATGTAGGCGGTGCTATTTCAGCCGGAATACAAACCAGTGCCGATGCTTTGTTTCTTAAAACCGCACAACTTCCGAATGTTAATATTCAAAAGCCTCCTTGCGTAATAGGCAAAAATACGGTAAACAGCATGCAATCCGGTCTTTTTTACGGTTATATTTCTATGGTTGNNATTGGGAGATGAGGATATGCAAGTGATTGCGACGGGCGGATATGCAAAGATTCTTTCTCAGGAAACAAGTTGTATCGATAAAGTGGATTCCTGGCTTACGATGACCGGCTTACGGCTAATTTGGGAGATGAACCAATGAATCCTTTAAAAGATAAAAAAATATTGTTAGGGATAACGGGATCGATCGCCGCATATAAAGCTGCGGAAATTGCTTCTTCTCTGACGAAATCCGGTGCCATTGTCAATGCTGTTCTGACGCCGGGCGGTGAAAAATTTATTACTCCGCTGACACTCCATTCGGTCACAGGGAGACATGCCTCGGTTGATAAAGATTTATGGGAAGGAGAACAGCACGTTACCCACATCGAACTGGGACATAATTCCGACTTGATCGTAATCGCACCCGCTTCGGCGGATTTTATCGCAAAAATAGCTCACGGATTAGGGGATTCATTGCTTGCACTGGCTGTTTTAGCTGGACATTGTCCGGTATTGGTTGCCCCTGCGATGGATGGAAATATGTATCTGAATCAAGCGACGCAAGAAAATATCGCCCAGTTGATGAAGCGTAATTTTCAAATCATCGGGCCCGCTTCCGGTCATCTGGCTTCGGGATTAGTGGGCGTCGGTCGAATGTCGGATCCCCAGGAAATTTTGGGCGCGATACGTTACACACTATCTCGCGGAGGGATTTTAGAAAATAAAAAGATATTGGTTACCGCCGGAGGAACTCAGGAGGCGATTGATCCGGTCCGTATTATTACGAACCGATCTTCCGGGAAACAGGGGTATGCGATTGCCCAGGCGGCATTAGATTTAGGGGCTGACGTTACACTTATAACAACCGCCACTACGCTTGCAGTCCCTTATGGTTCCAAAGTCATTTATGTAAAATCGGCAAAGGAAATGCAAAATGCGATTTTTGAAAATCTTATGGATATGAATGCGCTAATTATGTGTGCAGCAGTAGCGGATTTTCGCCCCGAAGTTTCCGAAAAAGAAAAAATTAAGAAAGACGGATCGGAGTTGTTACTCCGATTAGAGCCTACGGAAGATATTCTGCTGGAAGTTGCGAAAAAGCGTAATGAATACACGAAATTAAATGCCGTTATCGGATTTGCCGCCGAAAGCGAAAACCTGATTAAAAATGCCGAAAGTAAATTAAAAAAGAAGAAACTGGATATGATCGTTGCCAATGACATTTCCGGGAAAGAAAGCGGATTTGAAAGCGATAAAAATCAAGCCAGTTTCTTGTTCCCGGATGGATCAAAAAGAGATCTTCCCTTAATGGGAAAAGACCAACTTGCCGAGCTTATCATGGAGGAAATAAACAAAATCATAATAAAACAATGACAATAAAGGTTATATCCTTTGGAACTTTGACTCCATTAATTTCGTTTTCGGGTAAAAGAAGTTATAGAAATATTATGGAGTAAAAAATGAAAAGAAAATCCATCTTTTTAAGCTTGGTGATAATCGTTCTGATCTGCGGATGCAGCAACAGAAAATCTCCGGATTCCTCTTCCCAAAGTGATCGCTCCATTTCTCAATCAAATAATCCCTACTTAGCTGATTATCAAGGAGAATCACCGAATTTCGATGAAGCTTCTTATGCGCCCAAAATGGCTTCGCTTGAAAGTCAATCAAATTCGGAAGTGACTCGACTGATCGTAAAAACAGCGGATATGACGATCGAAGTCCAAGATACCAGTCAGGCGTTGGAAAAAATCAGCAACATCGCCACACAATTTGGCGGATTTGTCGTTCAATCGAATACTTGGAAAGAATCAGAATATGAAGAACAATCCCTTCTTTATGGCGAAATTACAATTCGCGTAAAAGCTGAAAACTTCGACGAGACTATCCGAATGATTGAAAATTTAACACCGAATTCCGAAAAAAATGTTTTGAGCAAAGTTATTTCAGGAAATGATATTACCAGCGATTATATTGATACAAAATCAAGGCTGACCAGTCTTGAAAACACCAGAACAAAATTAAATGAGATCATGGCAACTGCCACCACCGCTGAAGAAACATTAGCGGTTTATAAAGAAATAGCAGATATAGAATCTCAAATTGAAGTTCTGAAAGGTCAAATTAAATACATGGAAGAGAGCGCTGCTCTTTCTTCCGTCACTGTAAAAATTCATCCGATTCAACCCGAAAAAACAATTGAAGTCAAAGAATGGTCAATTTCCGAAATTTTAAAGGGCGCTGTCCAAGATCTAATTGATTCGGCACAAGATTTTGGAGAATGGCTGATTTATTTTGTCATTTCTGTCCTGCCGTTTTTAATTATTATATTTGTTCCGATCTATTTTATCGTCCGAGCTTGCTCGAGAAGGAGAGAGAGGAATAAACAGAAAAAAGCAGAAAGCCAAAAATCGACCGATCAAAAAGATATTAAACCGTAAGATCAATACAAATCCGCTTATTTTTTGAAGATCTCGAAGAAAAATTTCGGGATCTTTTGTTTGTTGATCCCGGTGATAAAATCATTGGTAAAATGGCCGCACGAATTTCCGAAAAAGAAAAAGAACAATTAAAGCACGCGGGTGAAATTGTTTATGAAAACATCACACCCGAAAAAGATCCGATATATACACCGATGCCTACCTTTGTTTCGGATAAAGTAATCTCTTTACTTTCGGCGAAAGGCATTCGATTTTTATATCAATATCAATTGTTGGCATTGGAAGCTGAATTCAACAGGAATAATGTAATCCTTTCGACGGGAACTGCCAGCGGAAAAAGTCTTTGTTATCAAATTCCGATCATGGAATATCTATTAAGAGATCCCAATTCTACGATGTTATTGATCTTTCCGACGAAAGCCTTGACGCAGGATCAACGGAAGAATTTGGCATATTTGATTCCGGAAAAAATACAGGAAATTGCCATTTACGACGGTGATACGCCGCCTTACCAGAGAGCCGCAATTCGTAGAAATGCGCGTGTTATTCTCACAAATCCGGACATGTTACATAACGGAATGCTTCCTTTTCATCCTTCGTGGGCACGGTTTTTTGAAAACCTAAAGCTGGTTGTTTTGGATGAAGCACATATCTATCGCGGGGTTTTCGGCGCTCACACGGCAAATGTCATTCGAAGGTTAATCAGAGTTCACAAACATTATACTCAGTCTTCTTTATCTCCTCAATTTATCCTCTGTTCGGCAACTTTATCAAACGCCAAACAGTTGGCAGAGAAATTGGTCGGCTCCGAAGTGACAGAATTTTCTCAAGATACTTCCGGAAACGGAGTTCGGGAAATATTGTTTTTAAATCCTCCGATAGTCGATGAAGCGCTTCATCTTCGAGCCGGTTCTATCTATACTGCGGCAAAAGTCGCGGAAATAATGGAACAGAAAAATCGCCAAGTCTTACTGTTCTGTCAATCCCGCCAGTCGGTCGAATCTACTGTGCGAAGATTAAGGGATATCGGTATCAATGCCGATGGATATCGTTCAGGCTATTTATCGAAAGAACGGCGAAAAATCGAGAACGGATTGAAAGAAGGCTCAAATCGTTGTGTTGTCGCCACCAATGCTTTAGAGCTGGGGATGGATATCGGCGGTATGGACAGTATCCTCTCGATTGGGTATCCCGGATCGATAGCTTCATACTATCAGCGGATGGGAAGAGCCGGCAGAAACCATCAACCCTCCGATTTCATCATGATTGCATCTCAAAATCCGATTGACCAATATCTGATGAAGCATCCGGAATACATTACCGAACAAAAAGCGGAACCGGCATTAATTGATCCGGACAATCTTTTGATTTTATACCAACATCTTCAATGTGCTTTATCTGAAGTTCCTTTTTCTTTTTCCGAATCCTACGGTGGTCTGACGATTGACGAAACTCAGGAATTGTTAGAGAGTTTTTGTTCGATGGGAATCGCCCGAAAAAGTTCCGGACATTTTTATTGGCTTGAATCATCTTCTCCCCAACATACGATTTCTTTGAGAAACAGCGGTTTAGATCGAATTTCGATTGTCTCACAGGATTTTAATGGGAAAAAAGTTCCGGTCGGTGATATCGATCGTCCTTCCGCATATTGGATGGTTCATGAAGGAGCTATTTATTTTCATAACGGAGAAAGTTATCGCATCGATGAGTTGAACTTAGATGAAAATACAGCATTTGCCCGCCCGATCCCGGCTGAGTATACGACCGAAGCGGATAAAAAAACAACCATTTTGATAAAGAATGTTCTAATGAAAAAATCTGTACAAAATGCAGATTTATCGGCTGCGGAAGTCACGGTCACTACGCAAGTGATCGGTTACCAAAAACGAGATATCGAGACCAATCAAATTTTGGGAAGTTATCCTTTAGATTTACCGCAAGAAAAATTAGAGACCAAAGCATTTATTCTGAATTTGAGCGATCAATTTCGCGAAGAACTTCGAATCAACAGCCATTGGACAAATGATCCCAATCAATATGGGCCGAATTGGTTTAAAATTCGCAAAACGATCCTCGAACGAGATCATTTTCAATGTCAGCTTTGTTCTGTTTCCGGAAACGAACAAACCCTCCATGTTCATCATATCATTCCGTTTCGGAACTTTGTGAATCCGAATGATGCCAATCAACTGGAAAATCTGACGACACTTTGTCATACGTGTCATGATCGAGTCGAAGCTGCCGTGAAAATGCGCAGCGGATTAACCGGCTTTGCTTCGGCTTTCCGCCAGATTTCGGCTCTCTTCCTCGAATGCGATGTCAACGATCTCAATGTGATCAGTGATCCTGCTTGCGCCGAATATGATGGAAAAGCAACAATTTATCTTTACGAGACAATCCCGGGAGGGATCGGCCTTTCACAAAATATCTTTTATAACTTTATCAAAATCGTAAGCGCGGTGAAAGATTTAATTGAGAACTGTGATTGCGAAGACGGTTGCCCGGGATGTGTCGGTCCGGCAGGAGAAATCGGCATCGGCGGAAAAGAAGAAGCTGTTGCAATCGCATCCGGTTTGCTTTTGATTTGACCTGTTTGTTACAATTAATGTATGGGTGATATTCTTTCTCAATTGAGGCAGTTGGGTGTAACACTTGGAATGCCGGAAAACCAAGATTTTGTTAATGAGAGGCATTCAAGCACACTTGATGCGCTTAAAATTACCTTTCCGGACGGTATTGTCGGTAAAAATGAATTCGGTTCATATTTTATCAACCGTAAAATTTATCCAATGCCGATGATGCACGGATGCATCGAACTGAATGATCCGCTCATTTTAACCGACAATTTATTATCGATTTTGGGAATCGATTCAATTGATAAGGAAAAAGTTTTAGCAATGGATACCGAAACGAGCGGTTTATCGGTAGCTTCTTCCGCATTTGTTTTCATGATCGGAATGGGCTATTTTTTTAAAGATAGCTATATCGTAGATCAGCTGATTTTACCGGATTTAGGTGAAGAAAAAGCCTTTTTAGCTCAAATTGAAAATACCTTTGCTCGTTTTGACACCATTTTGACTTACAATGGCAGATCTTTTGATATTCCTATGATTAGCAGTCGCGAAAACTTCCATTATTTCCCGAATTCTTGTAAAGATGTGAGGCATATTGACTTTTTGCCGCTTGTACGAAAATACTGGGGAAAGTCTCTTGAAAATTGTCGACTTTCGACTTTGGAACGAGATGTACTCCAAGTCACTCGCGGGATAGAAGAAGTCCCGGGATATTTAGCTCCCGAGTATTATCGGGAATTCCTTTCATCGGGTGACGCCGAAAAAATAAAAGGGGTCGCTTACCATAATCAGATCGATGTCTTGAGTTTAAGTACTTTTCTGATTTATCTGAGCAACCTGATGCAGTTGAATTTAAATGACACTCAGATCAACGATCAATGCGGAATCTCAATTCATGAACTGAGAAAAAATCTATTGAATCATAATCCGAATGACAACCCAGAAATCTTTTGCGGGAANNAGAGAAACAGAAAAAGCGATCGAAATATATCGATCTTTAGTAATGGAAGGAGATGTTGACAGCTGCCTTGCTTTATCATCCATTTATTCAAAATCGACGGAAACTACCCCACAAGCAATTGAATATTTGAAAAAAGGGGCGGAATTTGTCGAATCAGATCTTTGCATGGGTATTTGGTCAAAAAAAGAAAAACAAGAAAAAATTAAAACTCAGATCGAAAAAATGGAAAGAAAGTTGAGAAAGAATCATGGCCGGGAAAAATGAAATCATCTATTGGGCTGAAAACGAAGCCGAAGCGGTAGTTATCGTTGCGATTTTGGAAGAAAACGGAATCCCGGCAATAAAATTGCGGGAAAGTTATGGCGCTTTAAACAATCTTTCGTTCGGAATTTTTGGAGAAATTGCCATCGCTGTAGACGAAGATCGAGCGGAGGAAGCGACAGCAATCATTAATAGACAGCAAGAATCCGCAGCAAATTCAGACACGAATCATGAGAATGATGAAAATGATGCATCATCCGATGAGATTGATAAGGATGATCGCAATGATCCATTTTAAACTGGATAAAGCCGAGAAGAGGTT
>DCTP01000014.1:0-1527 GCA_002329625.1 Leptolinea sp. UBA1437 | reverse complement strand
ATGCTGCGTATCGGAAGGATAGATCTGCTGGTACTTGTAATAAATGCCTCATCTAAATATTTCAATTCATGAATAGAAACAGGTCGAAGATTTACCGGAATTGCCAGCTTTTTCGCTAAACGCAGAACATAATCCCGCGTTGTTCCGAATAATACACCTTCTTCGGCGGTAAATATTTCATCTCGAATAACGGCGTAAAAATTACTGCTCAGCCCTTCCAAAATTTCATTATGACTGTCTACCATAAGAATTTCTTCATATTCGGATCCTTTTTGTCTCCGAACCTCACTTGCCTGAGAAAGAAATTTATTTAGCTTTGCTTTTGGATTCGATCGATGTAAAGTTGTCGTAATCACATCGATTCCGTTTTCATAACATTTTATTTCCGGTGTAATCAAAGTTTCCAAGACGATATAGATATCTCCCAAGCAAACCGATAGATCAACGGTTATGCGAATCCTTAATTCATTGTCCGGATATTTTTCGATGACTTCTCCAAGGAACTTGCAAATTTCTTTCCGATTCAGTAAAACCGGTTTCCCGGCAAGTCTTGCCGTCTCTTCCAGTCTGTCAAAGTGCTTTGTCAGATTCAAAACATAAAAACGGTTGTAAGTCCGAAATGTTGTATAAGCCCCATCCGGCGTATATTTTGAGGAATCATTTATAGATACAAAATTCCCCTCGGAAAGTGAAGTGATTGAGTAATGATCGTTTACAGCATGTAACTTCCAAAAATTATCCATTTTGTTTGTCCCTTATTTCCGTATATTTTTTACACGGAATTTATTTTTTCGAATAATCGATAAGATCTTCTTTTGTGTCAATATCTCGGATGACAAAAGGATCCTTGACCTCGACATATTTTGCGCCGTATTGCTTGATAATATTGCGTCCTCCCAAATCATTCGCTGGTTGGTCAATCAATGCCTGAAAAGTCCAATGGGGAAACATGGTCGGGTTTCCGTTTTTTCCCTGATAGGTGGGCACAATAATGCTTTCGGGGTTCTTTTTTTGAACCTCTTCCAGTTTCCGTAGAGTTCGGATTGAAACAAAGGGTTGATCAGCCAGCATTAAACAAGCGGCGTCGACCTCATCTTGAATGAGTTCAATTCCTTTTTTGAGAGATGTCGATTGTCCTGATTGCCAATCCGGATTCTCAATGCAAAGAACAGGTAGTCCTTGCAGTTGAACCAGAATATCATCTTTTTGATACCCCAATACAACAATCACAGGCAAAAAGCCGGCTTGGAGAGCTTTTTCTGCCGAATAGCGAATGACAGCCTTTCCGTTTAATCGAACCAATAACTTATGTTGCTCGGCTTGAAAACGACTGCCGTTCCCTGCCGCCAATACGATTGATCCGATTTTCATAAACTTTTTCCCTGTTTCATTATGCCCTTTTGCGCTTATTATTATATCCAATCCGTCGGCAGAAACATGGTCGACCCGGAAGGTATCATGAAATGGGTAGAAAAATCAATCTGTTCAAAGAAATTCGTCCAAGTCCCAGAGAAAAGATCCTCATTT
>DCTP01000010.1 GCA_002329625.1 Leptolinea sp. UBA1437 | reverse complement strand
GTTTTTTATTTTTGGAATTCCCGTACCGGAGATTGTGAAAACGCCGATCACTTATTTGGGGAATTGTGCCACTCCGTTGGCATTGATGTCTGTCGGTTTTTCTCTCGCCAATGCAAAATTTCCGGATGTCTTTCTGGATAAACGACTCTACCTTTTTTCCGCCTTTAAACTTTTGTTTTTGCCGGCTATCGGGGTTTTGTTACTGAAGCTGTTCTCACTACCCGAGCAGGTTATCGGTATCAGCGCAATTATGTTTGCCATGCCGACCGGAAACCTTCCGGTTATCCTGGCGAATCGATATGATGTGAACAGTGATATTTGCTCGAGCGCTATTATTATCACAACGCTCCTGTCGGTTTTGACGATCCCGTTGATTGCCGGATTAATCTGAAACGTTATATGTTCTATTGAGGTGAGCCGGTCTATGTTAATCGGGGTTATCGTAAATGCGGCAGCCGTTGCAATCGGCGGAATATTGGGAAGTTTCCTTCGTAAAGGTATTCCCGAGAAAATGAATCAGTTGATGATGCAAGGCTTAAGCCTTTGTGTACTGTATGTGGGAATCAGCGGATCATTGGAAGGAAATAACACGATTGTCGTTGTATTGTCCGTTGTGTTCGGAGCCGTTATCGGTGAGTTATTCAATCTCGATGGAAAACTTCAATCATTTGGGAATTTTTTGCAATCCAAAGTAAAAAGTGATAATCCCATTTCAGAAGGATTTATTACCTGCAGTCTTTTTGTCTGCGTTGGTGCCATGGCAATTGTCGGTTCATTACAAAGCGGTTTAACCGGAAATAACGAAACACTGTTTACCAAAGGGTTGATCGACGGTATTATTGCGATGATTATGGCTTCCACGATGGGAATCGGGGTTGCTTTTGCCGCCATTCCGTTATTTATTTATCAGGGAATATTGACTGTGTCGGCGGGAGCGATTTCAGGATATCTGACAATGGATGTGATTAATGAAATAACCTGTACGGGGTCGTTATTGATCATAGCCATCGCATTCAATATGTTGAAACTCACGAATATAAAAACGGCCAATTTGTTGCTTGCTCCGTTTTTGCCGATTTTATTTTGCAGATTTTTTTGATTCTAAGGTAAAAATCACTTTTTAAGATCTTCCGATTTACAACGTTTTTCCGATATGATAGAATCATTTCTATCATATAGATAAATATCGATATCATAGAAATGATTCTATATGATGAGGAAGGTAATTCATGGATGATGTCTATAGTGAGTATGCCCCGATTTTTAAGGCTTTATCGGATGAAACTCGCTTAAAAATTGTCGATATGTTGTCCTGTGGGGAGATGTGTGCTTGTGATATTTTAACGGAATTCAATATTTCCCAGCCGACACTCAGTTATCATATGAAGATTTTATCCGACAGCGGTTTGGTACTTTCGAAGAGAGACGGAGCATGGATGAAATATTCGATTAATCAAGAGAAGTCCAATACGGTCATTGACTTCCTCAGCCGTCTGATAAAAGAAAAAGACGATTGTATTTGCAAAAAATATCGGCGGAATTCCAAATAATAAAGAAGGATTTTTACTTATGAATACAAAGTCGGAAAATATCGGAATCGGATTTTTCCAAAAATATTTATCGATTTGGGTTATTTTATGTATGGTTGCCGGCATTTTGATCGGAAAATTTCTTCCGGGGATACCGGCATTCTTCGGCAGGTTCGAATATGCAAACATTTCGCTACCGACAGCGATTCTGATATGGGTGATGATTTATCCGATGATGTTGAAAGTAGATTTTCAAAGCATTAAAAATGTCGGTAAGAATCCAAAAGGTTTATATATTACCTGGATTACCAACTGGTTCATTAAACCCTTTACGATGTTTGCGATCGGATCTTTTTTCTTTTACGTTGTGTTTAAAAACATTATTCCTGCGGATCTCGGGAAACAGTATTTAGCGGGCATGGTATTGCTTGGTGCTGCGCCTTGTACGGCTATGGTTTTTGTTTGGAGCACCTTAACCAAGGGAGATCCGGCTTATACCGTTATACAAGTGGCAACGAATGATTTGATCATTTTGGTTGCATTTGTTCCTATCGTAAAATTCTTGCTGGGAATTAGCAATGTAACCGTTCCATGGAACACTTTGATCTTATCGGTTTTATTGTTTGTGGTGATTCCGCTTGCGGGTGGTTTCCTGACCAGAGTGACGGTCATCAAAAACAAGGGCGTCGATTACTTTGAAAATATTTTTCTCCATAAATTTGATCAGGTAACGATAATCGGATTGCTCTTAACTTTAATCCTATTATTTTCTTTCCAAGGACAAACGATTTTGAGGAATCCGCTACATATTGTGCTGATCGCAATTCCCTTGATAATTCAAACTTTTTTGATTTTCTTTATTGCTTATTTTGCTTGTCGTCGAGCAAAATTACCCTATTCGATTGCCGCACCGGCCGGAATGATCGGTGCTTCAAACTTCTTCGAACTGGCGGTTGCGGTTGCCATCGCTTTGTTTGGAATGGATTCTCCCGCTGCCTTGGCTACGACAGTCGGTGTATTGACTGAAGTGCCTACGATGCTGATCTTGGTTAACATTGCAAACAATACACAACATTGGTTTCCGGCTTTAGAAATAAGTTTAAAGAGAGCTTCCGAGAAATCATATTAGGCACATTACGGATTTTTGAACATTCTTAAAGGATTATTGACAGATGGAACAGAATAAAAATAAAACACAAAAAATAATCATTGAAAAGTATTCGGCGATCGCGAACCGAGACCTTCACACCGGTTGCTGCGCAAGCAGCGGATGTTGCGGTTCTTCTGTTACTGTTGACATAACCGAAGCTGCTTTGCGAAACGGTTATTCCAAAGAAGATTTATTATCGGCTCCGATGGAAGCCAATATGGGTCTCGGATGCGGAAATCCCCTGGCTATAGCCGCCATCCGAGAAGGTGAAATTGTATTAGATCTCGGTAGCGGGGGCGGATTTGATTGTTTTCTTGCCGAAAAGATGGTCGGTAAAGACGGTTATGTCATCGGAATTGACATGACTCCCGAAATGGTTTTATTGGCCAGAGAAAACGCAAAGAAAATGGGATGCACAAATGTGGAATTCCGTCTGGGAGAAATCGAACATCTTCCGGTGGCGGACGGTTTGGTGGATGTAATTATTTCAAATTGTGTAATCAACCTTTCTCAATCAAAGGATCAGGTTTTTGCGGAAGCTTATCGTGTGCTGAAACCGGGTGGGAGATTATCTATTTCGGATATTGTTGCCACAGCCGAGCTGCCGGAGGAAATAAAGAAGGATCCGGATATGTTAACGGGCTGCATCGCAGGTGCCGAAGATGTGAATAAGATTCAAGAAATGTTACAGCGAGCCGGTTTTAAAAATATTCGCTTAACCCCTAAAGATAACAGCAAGGAGATTTTAAAATCCTGGATACCCGGAAACAATGCGGAAGATTATGTCGCTTCTTTTCTGATCGAAGCCGTTAAGGAATAATCCAGATCGAAAAGAATCCCCCAAGGTTGCGGTTAGAAAATCATCCGAATCGTTATCTCGAAAAATCGTCAATGAGAATTTCAAAAGAATTATCGGAGAAAACTGATTAGCAACGCGATATTAAGACCGGTTACGATCAACCCGATGATCATTAAAAGGATGAAATTCCCCTTGGAATTGGCGAACTTTCCCATCACTTTTTGGGAACTGGTTAAATAAATCTGTAAAAAGATCGTCCAAGGCAACTGGATGCTGAGCAACATTTGTGAATAAACCAATCCCATGAACGGATCCCGGATGAAGAAAATCACGACCAGCGCTAACAGAAAGACGGCGATGACTCCGCCTCGAGAATGAATATCGTGAATATCATAATGTTCTTTAAACATTCCAGCGAAGATCGTTCCGCCTGCCATTCCGGCGGTTATCGAGGATGAAATGCCCGCCAACAGCAGCGCGATGGCAAAAATCACCGAAGCGCCGTTCCCCAACAACGGCTTGAGCATAGCGCCTGCCGTATCCAATGCGCTGACATGGATGCTGTTAGCAAAGAAGGTTGCAGCAGCGACCAGAATCATAGCGCTGTTGATCGCCCAACCGATCAGCATTGAAACAATCGTATCCAAGAATTCATAGTTCAGTTGGTGTCTGATAACCTCATCATCTTTCAAATTCCATTGACGGCTTTGGATAATTTCGGAATGAAGATAAAGATTATGAGGCATGACCACCGCACCCAGCACACTCATTATGACAGGTATCGATCCGGCGGGAATTGATGGTTTCACCCAGCTGATAACTGCCTGCCCCCAATCGACATTTACCAAGATAATCTCGATAATGAAAGAGAGACCGATCAGAGAAACAAAACCGATGATCCAACGTTCCAGCAATTTATAAGAGTTAGTCAGTAATAATGTGAGAGAAAGCGCCGTAACCAGGATCGCGCCAATTTTTAACGGTAGGTTAAAAAGCATTTGGAGTGCTATTGCACCACCCAATATTTCTGCCATCGCTGTAGCGGCTGTTGCCAATAATGCCGTGGTCAGGAGAAATCGGCTGAGCCAAGGTTTAACGTATATGGAGGAGGCTTCCGAAATACAATAACCGGTCGCAATTCCCAAATGTGCCGCATTATGTTGCAAAATGATCAGCATGAAAGTGGAAAGGGTAACCATCCAGAGTAGTTTATAACCATAATCGGACCCGGCTGCAACATTAGAAGCCCAATTCCCGGGATCGATAAATCCAACCGTCACCAAAAGACCGGGGCCAATGTATTTCAAAATTTCCAATCCGGACATCGATCGTTGATGTTCTAATCGCTTGATTCGTTCACGTATGGAATTCATCATAGTCGGTTTTCCCCTTTCCGATTCGTTCTTTCCGTCCGCTATTCTGACTAAAGGAACTCCTTCTATACAGCGGTTCCTCTGACGGATAGTGTTATCTGTATGAAAAGTATTTTAACGTCAAATCTTCATTTCTGAGGTTGAGTCTTCGAGTACATTTTTTTGTGAAGAATCAGACTTCTTACGAAATCTTTATTCTGAAAGAATCGGTAAATCGTATTCGAATTTATTTTCATTCCGGCGGAAATAAAAATTTCTGCGAAATGGATATTTTAAATTATTTATTTTTGCGGTTTGCGATATGCATATGCGACCCAGTCCGCAATCTGGCGCTTCTCAAGAAATTCAAGCCCTTGCGCTTTGGCTGCGTTCCGAATTTTCTCATCCTGTTCTTCGAGAATACCGCTGAGCAGAATCACCCCTCCCGGAGTGATCAGGTCCGCCATTCCTTGGTCAAATAATTGAATCAGGATGGGCGTCAGGATATTGGCCGTAACCAGAGGAGCTTGCCTGATGGAACATGCTCCGTTTAAAATTTCCCGAACAGTACCTTTGAAAAGTTCCAGCTTGTCTGCCACTCCGTTATTCTCGGCGTTCTCACGACTGCTTTGCATGGACTCGTTGTCGATATCCACTCCCAAAGCGTGACGCGCGCCAAGTAGTAACGCTCCAATGGAGAGTATTCCTGAACCGCACCCCATATCGATGATATCTTGATGGGGAACGACATATTTTTCAACCATCGCCAGACATAACTGAGTGGTCGGATGAGTACCCGTTCCGAAAGCCATGCTGGGATCAATTTTTATCGCGATGCGTTCGGGCTCAATGGATGGCATCCAAGCGGGAAGGATCAAAAGCTTTTCGCCGATCAGAATCGGACGGTAGAATTTTTTCCAAGCCGCCATCCAGTCTTCGTCTTCAATAAACTTAAATTCCGGCTCCGGAACGGCAGTGATGCGCCCTAAATACCAAAGGCCTTCCAGAATTCGTTGTCGTTTTTCTTCCGTCGTTTCATCCACCGGAAGATAACCGGTTACCAGACAAGGGCCGAACGGCGTTCCCACATCCTCCGCATCGTTATAGTCTACGCCCTGTTCCACGACAACGCCGTTTTCGGCGTAGCGTGATAACACTTCGGCAACGGCTTCCGCCGTCTCACTGTCTACGATAACACTGATTTCGAGCCAGGCGGGATCAGCCATTTAGCGCATCCTTGAGACGATCCCAAAAACTTTTTTCCTGAGGAATGACTTCCGTCCCCATAGTTCCGGCTAACTGTTCCATCAAATCCCGTTGTTCGGGTGTCAGAGAATTTGGTATTTCAACGTTAATGACCACTTTTTGATCTCCTCTTCCGCTGCCCTGCAAACGAGGAATTCCTTTTCCTTTTAAGGTAAATACTCTTCCGGGCTGGGTTCCTGCTGGAATTTTAAGTTTTTCCGTACCGTCGATAGTAGGTACATCGATCTCATCACCGAGGGTCGCTTGAGCGATATTGATGTTCATATCCAGTTGAATATCCGCATCTTTCCGATGGAAATACTTATGAGGGTTAACGCGGATGTCCACATAAAGATCTCCGCTGGGTCCGTTGTTATCACCCGGTTGGCCTTCCCCCGACAATCGAATGCGTGTGCCTGTATCCACTCCGGCGGGGATGGATACCAGCTTTTTTACGGTTTTCCGTTCGAGACCGCGTCC
>DCTP01000035.1 GCA_002329625.1 Leptolinea sp. UBA1437 | reverse complement strand
GATTTTTGCGAGTTGTTTCAGATTCGCTCGCTGATTTTCATGGCAGACATAAAGATAATGCCGTGTTTCATCGTTATTGGAAAGAAAAAGATTTTTCGCTCGAAAACCCGGCAAATTTGCGGTATAAACATCCGCTTCCGCACTGGTATAAACAGCTGGATGATGAAAAACAGTATAAGAAATACCGTGAACCTTCAAATAAGCCAGAATAGATTCTTCGGTATAAAATGATGAAGGCGAAAACGGACCCATCCGAAACTATACGGAAGTTGATAGAATCAGATTTTTCCCCTTCGGGCTTTCCCAGGGATAAATGATCCAAGCATCGGTAATCGCGGCATAAAAATCCGGTTTTTCTTCGGGAAACAAATTCCTTCGATGGTTATAATGCAACACACATGTAAAAGGCGTCCCCCCGGCACCGCTGACGCGATTGCGCACCGCCGAAATACAACGACCGGTTCCCCAAGCACAGCCGACGATTAACACTTTTTTCTGTTCGATCAACGAATTATCGGGGAAAAGGCGGATAGTCGGCCACGAAATAAATCGCGGGTCACTGCGCTGTTTTTCCAACTCAAATTCTTTGGGAGAATCAATATCCGTCAGATAAATATCTTGGATCCCTAATGCTTCCGACAAAATCCCGCCGGGGATGATTCCCCCTTTTTGGATCATGAGAATTACATCGAATTCATCATGAAATTGGGGGATTAAATGATCGATCAACTTATCGACTTCAAGCCAGGATATTAATTCTTTTCGCATATTTTATTCAATCCAGTGTGAATTATAGTTTTGAAATGTGAATTAAGCTATAAAGTTTTTTATTCTATAAACAAGGCATCCATCCATTAAAATTTGATCTATCCGTTCTACCAATATTAAAAGGCAGTCAGTCATCATTTCGGTTCGCCGAAAATTCGAAGAAAATGNNAGTCTAAACTATAATAAGAAAGGTAAAAATATTAATGCCGGAAAGATTCATTCGACCATGAAAGCCACAAGGTTCATTTGGTTTATCATCATGATTGCAGCCGGAATCGCAATCGGGCTGTATTATACTTGGATCGTCCATCCCGTCAAACTGGTAGATGCCACTTTTTATGATCTAAGGCAGGATTACAAAGCTGATTATGTGCTGATGACTGCCGAGATATATAACGATAACCCCAATCTCTTTCAGACTATGATTCGACTTGATCGATTGTTGGAAGAATCTCCGGAAATTGCCGTCGCAAATGCCATCCGGAATGCCAACCAATTGGGATATTCTGAAACGGATATTGACATGCTTTACCGCCTGAATGAGGCAATCGGCGGAAATGAGATTGAAACCCCCGATGCCGAAGATATTTTCATCGAATTTGATCCGCAAACATTTGTAAATACGGAAACCGCTGTGCCGACCGGGGAATTATCAGCGCCGACAGAAATGCCGACGGAAGACAACCCCTTTCTAGATCAATCCCTGTCACAGTCGACGCTCGTCCCATCCGATGAGCCGAATCCGTTCGGAGAACCGTAATGGTAGAGACAGGACGTAAAGGACCCTATTACTTATTAACCGGTCTGATCATCGGTTTAATTCTCGGGATCTTTTACGGTTGGATTATCAATCCGACTCGTTATGTGGATATTTCTCCGGAAGCTCTCCACCCGGATCAAAAGAAACAATATCTTTTATTGGTAGCCGAATCCTATCAGGCAAATGAAGATATCGGCCGATCTTATTACAGAATCAAACAGATGACGAACCCGGTGAATATCGATGAGCTGCGGGCAATGCTCCTCGAAATGGAATCGGACCCGGATTATACCGAACAATTCGATGTGGTCCGTAATTTTATAAATGATCTGGATAGCTATCTGAAACAGCAAAATCCAGATAACAAAATCTCCACTCAGCAGGTTCAAGGGTTGCTAAATCCGAGCGATGCTCGGGAAAAAGGGAACCCGGCAATGGCGATAGATGAACAATTTAATAAAGAAACCGCAAATCCGGAAAGCTATTATGTAAATTCAAATTAACCCAAAGGTATAATTAACCGACCGAACAAATCTGAGACATACTTCACGGAGGATTCGATGATTAATGACATTATTACAGATTCCGAAAACAGAATGAAAAGTGCGATCAATGTTTTGCAGGAAGATTTAGAAGGGATCAGAACTGGCAGAGCGACACCGGCACTGGTTGAAAAGCTGACGGTTGACTATTATGGGATGGAGACACCCTTTAATCAAGTCGCTAATATCAGTATTCCGGACGCAAAAACGATCTTAATTCGGCCGTTCGAAACAAATTTGATCCGTCCAATGGAAAAAGCGATTCAAGCATCCGAACTCGGTCTGACTCCGAGTGATGACGGTAAATCAATTCGTTTGATGTTACCTCCTCTGACGGAAGATCGCAGAAGAGATTTGATGAAATTGGTGAATAACCGTCTTGAAGAGACACGGGTAGCGATTCGGAATATCCGCCGCGATACCATAAAAGAACTCAAAGATTTGGAAAAAGCAAAAGAAATTTCGGAAGACGAACTGAAAAAAGCCGAAGACAAAATCCAAAAATTGACGGATCAATGGATTACCCAAGTAGATGAAATCGGGAAACGGAAAGAAGCGGAAATCATGGAGGTCTGACCGCTATGGCACAGACAAAATTGAACATCGAGCCCTCGAAAATTCCGCGACATGTTGCCATCATTATGGACGGGAACGGACGTTGGGCGAAGAAAAAAGGATTGCCAAGACTTGCCGGACATCGCCAAGGTGTCGAAAATCTCAGGCAAATCATCAAAGCCTGTGTTGAATTCGGAATTCAATATCTGACCGTCTATGCGTTTTCAACAGAAAACTGGGGACGGCCTGCGGATGAATTAAGAGGATTAAAACAGATTTTCAATGATGCTTTTTCTAACGAACTCGAAGAGTTGATCAAGAACGGTGTCCGAATTTTACACATCGGACAGCGGGATGAAATCGGCCAAGACCTTCTGCAAAAAATTGATCGAGCGGTAGAAATCTCAAAAACAAACGATAAATTAATTCTGACTGTCGCGTTGAATTACGGCAGCAGAAATGAAATAATGCACGCCGTACGAAAAATTGTCGCTTCCGGAATACCTCCGGAGGATGTATCGGAACAGGTTATCAGCGATTCACTGTTTACCGCGGGGACGCCTGATCCCGACCTGGTTATCCGCACGTCCGGTGAACAGCGGCTCAGCAATTTTTTATTATGGCAGTCAGCTTATTCGGAATGGGTTTTCCCGGAAGCTTATTGGCCAGATTATAATCGAGAAGAATTAATAAAATCACTGGAAGAATATGCAAAGAGAGATCGCAGGTTTGGAAAACTCTCTTCAAAATAAAACATGGATAATTTAAAAACCCGCGTCATCTCAGCAGCCATTCTTGCCCCCCTGTTCGTTTTTTTGATTTATCTGGGTGGAATTCCTTTTCTCTTCACATCCCTTCTAATTATCGGCATCAGCTCATGGGAGTTTTGGCGGATGTACAATAAGGAACAGTCAAACCGTTCCAGCGCGGTTTTACTGATCGGATTATCCATTCTGACAGGGGCATCCCGTTATTTTTTGGATTTTACAATTGCATCCTCTGTGCTTGCTCTTTGTATTATGATCGCCATGCTTTGGGGAAACATTTCTTATGAACGGAAAAATCAGAAAGCCGCGGATGGATTTGCGGTGATGACCACGGGAATTGTTTATTTTGGTTGGATCGGCAGTTACTTGATTACACTTCGTCAATCGGAAAATGGTTTTTGGTGGGTTATTATTTGCCTGCTGTTAGTCTGGTTATNNTTATTGTCTGCCTGCTGTTGGTCTGGTTATCCGATACCGGAGCTTTTTTCGTTGGCAGTAAGTTCGGGAAACATCAGATGGCACCCTTAGTCAGTCCCCACAAGACTTGGGAAGGTTATTTTGGCGGCGTTTTATCAACTTTAGTTATTGGAATTCTTCTATTCCTGATCATTCCGCCTGTTTCAAAGATTCTCAAGTTCACGCAAATGATTTTGTTGGCGCTTCTAATCGGTTTGATCACCCCTTTCGGAGATTTGGGAGAGAGCATGATAAAACGAACCTTCGGGTTTAAAGATTCTTCAAATTTAATTCCCGGACATGGCGGAATTTTTGATCGAATGGATACCGTTTTTTGGACGATGGTAATCGGATATTCGGTTTATACCTTAATTAATTTGGGTTTTGTATAACTTTTACTACGCCCGCCGGCGCATCCGCATTCACGACAATTTGATTGCCTCCCATCAGACCGCTTATCGGAAATATCTGAGATCCAGATTGCATATATGTCTCCGGATAGAATACACCGGTCGCATTTTGGACTGTAACATAAGCAGACACGGAAGCGGGAACAAAAATCCGAATATCTCCGCTTTGTGTACTGATATTCACCGGAACACTTGTCACATAAGGAAGCATCACATCAATATTTCCGACCTGAGATACTAAATTAACCCCAGCCACGTTTATATCACGCAAGTCAACCATCTGATAACCATTCGCCATATTCACCATTAATACAACCGGTATCTGTTGATTAATCTGTAAATCCCAGAGCGCCTCTGAAGAACCGCTTTGAGAAGAAGATGTTCCGTTCATCATATAGATGGAACCCGAATCACTTTGGTCGATCTTGTCATTGAAGGATTCGCCTTCGGCAAGTCGAATCGTCCCGGTCATAAGATGGCCGTTCATTTCCTTACTCTTCAGTTGAAATTTTCCGGAAGGAACTTTGATTTGGAATGTGGCAAGGGACTGAGAAGTCAACGGATAATCGATATTTTTAATCCCTTCGGAATCAATTGGGCCGAATTGGGTTGAGACTATCTCGCTGATTTTTGAAAAAGTAAACGACTTTTGAAGACTTGAAACAGAAATTTCACCTTTATTGATAAAAACAACGTAAAGAATCGCACCGATAACAATAAATGGAATAATAATGGAACTCAGAGATTTTCCGCTGAAAAGCATATCAAATCCATAGACGATCAGGAATAAAGGCCAAAAAGTCATAAAGATTTCCCATGCTTTTGTGTTTCCGTTTAGATTAAGAAGGATTAATGCTACCCCAAGGAAGGAAAGCACAACAGCTCCGAATAGCCGCTTCCCGTCAAAATAGAGGTCTAACCCGGCGGCGATAATAACAATCGGCCAGAATTTGGAGAGCAGATTTTCCTGCGAATTGCCGAGAATTCCCGATGCCTGAAGCTGAAAAATCAGACCGCAAAGAATAACGATAAGGGGCAGGATAAGCGAGTGATGATTTCTATCTGTCGATTCCATACAACCGATACGGTGCAACAATCGTGCCCTTGTCAATTATTAAAAAGCAATTACAGATATTCCGTAATAACCTTTCTAATGATCATGTTTTCGGAAAATAAAACTGAAAATTAAACCGCACGCGCTGATGACGATCAACAGGATTCCGATCATTTTTCGATAAGGTTTGACTTTTATTAATATCTGTGAAGCATTCCATTCGGTTAATTCGGTTTCGGTAGGCTGAGGAGTGACAGCCGGTTGTCCTTTTATCGCAGACGAATCCGTCGTAAATGTCGGTCGCGGGGTTCGTGTCGGGGGATGCGGAGTGTTCGTGATCGTCGGAGTCAGGGTTTGCGTAAATTTCGGACGAATCAAAAGATCCTGCCCTTCGATAATCACCGGATTTTTAAGATCCAGATCGTTCAGATTCGATAAAGTATCCCAATCGGTATGATAAGCATAAGCGATTTCGGAGAGAGTTTCTCCCTCCTGAATTTTATGAATAATCGATCCGTCCGGGTTCGGTGTTGATATGAGGATCATTTTTGCCGTCGGCGTGTAAGACAATTTAGGTTTCGGGGTGCGCTGATCGTAGGTCGGTAAGGGAGTATATGCTTCGGTTCCACTGTCGAGCCGGCCGAGATATGCAACCACATATCGATGTCGGCCGACATCCAAAGATTCTCCCACTCCGATATGAACAACGTCTTCGTTTAACAAAGCAGCTCGATCTTCCGGCTGGTTTAGCCAAATATTCTTTACAATATAACTCGGTTCAGTATCAGACCAAGACATAGCGATACATTGTTCGATTTGAAAAGACGATCCTCCTCCATATCCGAAATCGGCTGCAATCGATTTTGCGGATTCGTTATTAAGCCCCTTTTCGGACAACTTTCCGATTTTTGCCAGATAAGCTGCCTGTTGATCCGCTGCATTCGCAAGGCTTTCATCCCACCGAAGAGCCGGAAGATTTTTTTCCCGTCTTGTTTGGTTGATTGTTTCCATGATTTCTTCACGAAAAAGCCTTTCGGTCGGAATAACGATTGGAGTAAGAGTTATCGTTTCGATTCGAAACGGTGAAAGTGTACTTGAAGAAAAAATTAACGGAAAAACGAATAAAATCAGCAAGCGAATCGTTCTCGTTAAGAGACAATTCTTTTTCATCGCCTGAAAAATCCGAAGAAAATTGTGATTAACAATCCGATACCGCTGAAAACCACCAGAACAAGGCCTAATCTTCGCGCCGCTGGTTTATCAAAAAAATCGATATGCTTTATTAACGGTCCCGGCGTGGGTGTGGCTGTAACGGTGGGGGTAAGCGAAGCCAACGGGGGCAAAGTTTGAGTCATCGTAGAGGTCGGTTTCGGCGTATTGGTTGCCGGCGGTTTGGTTACGGTCGGCGTCAGGGTATCCGAGACAGGCGTCCCACCGTAATGGATTAGTATCCTCTGGCCGGCTCTGACGCTAACATCGTTTTCAGCCATTCCGTTCAACGCCTGGAGCTGTGCAACCGTCGTACCGTAATTAATCGCAATCGTCCACAGAGTTTCATTTTGTTGCACAGTATGATAAATCGATCCATCCAGTTCGGGAGTACTGGTAGCAAAGGTTCCGGGTTGAACCGGCAACGCTTCGATATCCACAAAACCGCTGCCCGCATTTTGATTTGCAGCAACCGCAGCAGTTACAGCCAAGGTCGGGGATTTATCCAGATTTGTATCATTCCCTGAACTGTTCACCATCAGTGTATAGTATATGCTTCCGTCGGGTGCGGATGCTGCTCCGGCTCCAACTGTTCCGGAATCGAGACCGATCATTGTATAAAGATGATCGGGATCTGTCCACATCTGCTTAACGCAATAAGATGCCGTCATATTTAATCCGCCGCAGACATTTTCTGACCGAGCCGGTATGTTCGATCCGTCCGGGCGATTATGGGTAGTCATATTAATGGAAGCCTGATATTCACTCTGAGCCTGGGCTAAAGATGATAATGAGTTGTCAACAGAATAAGGAGACAGTCCGTAAGAAGCTCTTAATGCATTTACTTCTGCAATCAATGAATTTGCATCCTGTGCATAAACTGGACAGATAATCAAACAAGTTACAAATATCAGAATTGATAAAATAAATAAAAACTGAAAACTCAATACACTTTTTCTCATTTTTTCTGATTATAACCTGATCTGTTTTATTCCCCGCATTCGATGCGATTTGTACTGCAAAACGGGTAAATCGTTTGAAATATTCCTCTGTAATCTTATAAATGTTCTGCTATGTGTTTCAAATTTCCATGGAAATGATTTATGAAAGAAGTTCCGAATGAATTATATTCCTCAAAAGGTTGAAAATAGGGACGGAAGCTTTTTCGGTAACTTCTGATCATTGA
Organism: Leptolinea sp. UBA1437; assembly: GCA_002329625.1. GTDB lineage: Bacteria > Chloroflexota > Anaerolineae > Anaerolineales > Anaerolineaceae > Flexilinea. Next base: position 1,028 of record DCTP01000035.1, on the reverse strand, counting down.
TGAATACCATCTTTCTCTCTGAACAAGTTAACTGTAGCCCTTCTTTTCAACCCATTCCACTCTAACCGCCGGATTTAAAAGATGCGATCTTGCGAATATGCGCATGGACTCGTTTTGCCTATCGAAAAGTGCGATGTCCAGTAAGGACAATGGAATCGTGATGTGAGGCTTCATGAATCAGGCTGTGCGTATCGACGTCGCGCCTCATTTTTACAGTCCGCACACGATTTGACATCAAATATGGAAAGATGGCGGATTTTCACGACAGTAGGAAAACCAATTGCCATTTTCTATGATTTCTTCTCGAGCGAGCTCACGGAAAAGCTGCTTCTTATCGACTTTCCCGGATTCGAATTGCTCCTTTGCAGACGAGTATAATCCGATCATTTTTTCATGGTCAATGCTTTTTCGCTCAAAGGAGAGCTTGCCGTAATAGTTTGCAAGGAAAACGGTCGTTGCCGATACCCCGCCGAGCAATACCTTCATCAGGCTGCGCAGCGTTAGCTCCTGCTCCGGGTGATGCAGGAGCAGCGCCGGAAAGGACCCGCTGAAAATGCTACCGGTCATGGTTGAATTAGAGAGAAACTCAAGAACCAGAACAAGCAAAAAAAGCAACATGGAAGCGATCAGCATCCATTTCGCCATACACTCATTCATTCGATGCTTGCGAGAATCACGCTTTCGCGCATTTTGATGGTATGTGAGCTGACCGTCTATCCATGTCTCTTTGATAGCGTCGACAGAAATTGTATGCTTTGATGATTCACCAAGCAGCAAGGCGGAAACTGCCTGCTTGATCCATGTGGATTCCTGCTTCTGTGTCCAAGTAAAAGCATTGCCGATATTGTCCCTCATTCCTGTGGCTTTCAGGTAGAACTGTACACGCAGCGTCTCCGACAGCATTCTGTATTGAAGATATTTCTCGTGGTATTTGCCTCTGCGTACCAAAGTAACTGCCAATACATAGATAATGATCAGCGCACCGTAACACAATAAAAATAGATTGGATTCTAGCTCATCGTATAACA
>DCTP01000114.1 GCA_002329625.1 Leptolinea sp. UBA1437 | reverse complement strand
TGATGAACTGCCAGAGCGGCCGGCAGACCTTCATAAGCAATCTCGATGTTTTCGACCGCGACGCCCATTCGGCGCCCGATCTCTTGCATTAAATCAATATCCAATCCGGTCAATTCACCGGCTTCGTTATGATAAACAAAAGGGAAAAAATCGGGGGCGACTCCAAAATACAGGATTCGATTTGTTTTCACTGCCGACAGATGATCATCTTCCGCAAATCCGTTCGTAACAGTCAGAAAGATCAGCAAAATTGAGATTTGAAGCCAGAACCTTTTTTTCAAAACCAGCTCCTTTTCTTAAATCGAAACCCGGAAAAATCCGCTCAAAAAAAGACATTCATAATTAGATTATAGCATTTTGCACTAAATCAGGTTAACATTATGCGAAATAAAAGAAATCGGCAGCAACAAATATCTTTGATCAAGGATTCATTATGAAAATTCTTTATTGCGATTGTTATTCCGGAATCAGCGGTGACATGTTTTTGGCGGCGATGTTGGACGCCGGATATCCCTTGCAGGATCTTGAAAAAGTCTTTTCGCTTATCGAACTTCCGGAATATCAAAAAGTCAGCTTCCGAAAAGTGCAAAAAGGAGCCGTCAGCGCCGGTCAGGTAACGTTCGTCCTTCGGGAAGATCCCCATCATCATACCGATGATCTCATTCACGGTCATTCGCATCGTTCCTTTGCCGATATTCGCAAGTTGATTACCGGGAGCAATCTTTCCGAATCGATTGTCGCCAAAAGTCTGCGGATTTTTGAGAAAATCGCCCAAGCAGAAAGTTCGGTTCATAACGTTCCCGTCGATGAGGTTCATTTCCATGAGGTGGGTGCAACGGATTCGATTCTGGATATTGTCGGCGCGGCGGCAGCCTTGGATTATTTCGGAATCGATCAAATATTTTCTTCTCCGCTGCCTCTCGGCAACGGAGAAATCATGACGCAACATGGTCTGTTACCGATTCCGGCTCCAGCAACCGCTTGGCTGTTACAGGATATGCATGCCAAAATTAAGCCTTCTTCCATCGCCAAAGAGCTGGTTACCCCCACCGGCGCCGGCATTTTGGCTGCCTTCGCCGAATTTGACCAACCGGAAATGACTCTGACTCATTATGGCACTGGTGCCGGTTCAGCGGATTTTCCCCACCCGAACATTTTGCGTGTGTTCATCGGGGATTCCGAAGCGGAATCCGAGTCCTGCATCGAACTCTCCACCAATCTGGATGATATGACACCAGAACAATTAGGATCGGTTTTAAATCGGATCCTGGAAGCGGGAGCGTTGGATGCATTTTTCACGCCGATTCAGATGAAAAAAAATCGCCCCGCCGTTCAATTGACCGTCATCGCCAACCGTGCGGATGAGGAAAAAATCAGCGAATTGATTCTGAGGCAGACAACCACATTGGGTGTACGCGTTCATGCCATTCGCAGACACAAAGCGGATCGCAAAATCGTCACCTTGGAAACGGAATTCGGACCCATCCGCGCCAAAACAAAAATCATGGACGGGGAAACGCTTTCCATTCATCCCGAATATGATGACTGTGAGCGTATTTCCGCACAGACGGGACTTCCTTTACTGGAAGTACAACGGCGAATCTTAAAACATGTCTGATCTTACTCAAAAGCCAAAACGGGGATGAACGCTGACGGGATACGGGGAGTCGTCGTCTGAGAAGCTTAAATGTTTCTTAAATCAGGTGCCTCATGTTTGCGAGTCTTCGGCATTCAGGCAAACAGATTTCCGATAGATAATCGATTCTTTTCATCGATCGAAAATGAGCGAAAACAGACGGACGGATTGACAACCCTTATTAAAAAAGAATACAATAAGAAAAAGGCACCATAATTTATTACCGGACAAAGGGTAAACAATATGAAAAGATTTTCACCGTATGAAAGTGGACAGGGAATTTTAGAATATGTGTTGATCATTATCTTGGTCGGAGTAATCATTTATGTCCTGCTCACACTTCTCGGACCGGCTATCACTCAATTCATACAAGATTTGGCAGCGCCTGTTTAATAGGGATAATATGCGGGAATGGTGAATACCCATCTTCGGCAGAACCAAAAAACAATTACATGGGAAATCCTGGATTGGATTTTTCCGCCGTCATGCTGCGGATGCGGAATCAAAGGAGCGGTCATTTGCCCGAGCTGCCGAAAATCCTTAACTTTGCTCGAAGAACCTGTTTGCCGAATTTGCGGAAAGCCTTTCGATCCGCTGGATGGGTGCAAAACCTGCCGGTCACAAGAGATGCATTTTACTTCCGCCAGGGCTGCCTTTTTATATCAGGGTATCGTCAGAGAAGCGATCCATCAGTTAAAATATTCCGGCAATCTGGAGATTTCACAGGTATTTGCAAATTATTTATTATCTGTATACTTAAAGCAATATTGGGAACCGGATTTTGTAATCGCCGTTCCGTTGTCAAAGGAAAAAATGAACGAGCGCGGATTTAATCAGTCCGAATGGATCGCCAGACCGTTGGCAAAAGCAATTCGGAAACCGTACATGAAGGGAGCCCTCCGAAAAAAACAAGACACCGATTCTCAAGTCGGATTGGGCCGTACGGAGCGGATTGAGAACCTGCGCGGAGCTTTTCAGGCGGAACCCATCCTGGTGAGAGGAAAAAATATTTTGGTAATCGATGACGTGATGACGACCGGCTCAACGTTCAACGAATGCGCCAGAACTTTAAAAGCATCCGGTGCGAAAGACGTTTTTTGCTTAAGTGTTGCGACGACAGATTCATTAAAAGATTGAAGTACGAATAATTATTTATTCAGGAGGAACACAAGCTCATGGAAAAGAAATCTATTATTTTCGCAAAGAACATGGAAGTTTCTGATCGGGTTGAGGAATATATCAATAAGAAAATTGTAAAAATTGAGAAATTTCTTCCCGATGTGGATGACATGAAAGTCGACCTCGCTTATGTCAAGTCAGCCAGAAATGCAGCCGATCGATATGTCGCTCAGATTACCATCCGCGGCAAAGGATATATTCTTCGTACAGAGGAACGCGCCGAAGATATTTTTGCCGCTTTTGACAGTTCACTGGATAAAATGCTTCGTCAGATTGATCGTTTCAAAGGGAAGCGAATTCGCGGGCGGAATGAAAAAGTTACCGCGCTTACCGGAGAAGCCACCGGAGAAAAATTGGAAGGGGAAGAAGAGGAGCAACCACTTATTGTCCGGCGTAAGAAGTTTAATCTGGTGCCGATGAACGAGCAGGAAGCCATCGAACAGATGCAGCTCCTCGGACATGATGAATTCTTTGTCTTTTATAACGGTGAAACCGCTTCGGTAAATGTGCTCTATAAACGGCATGACGGCACTTACGGATTAATTGATTGTGTTGTCGGGTAATGAACCGAATTAATCACCGATCATCAAGGCGCTTCCGTCCGGAAGCGCCTTGATGATCGGTGA
>DCTP01000125.1 GCA_002329625.1 Leptolinea sp. UBA1437 | reverse complement strand
ATCTTGCCGAACAACGAATCAGAATCCCCGAAGATTTTGGTGTGGTCGGTTTTGATGACGTTTACTTTGCATCATTACCACAAATCCAAATGACCACCATTGCTCAACCGAGAAATCAAATGGGGGTTCTTGCCGCAGAAATATTAATTCGTCATATCGAATCGGGGGATAACGAGGAAGAGCATATTTTACTTCAACCCGAACTTATAATTCGAAACAGCACCAGAAAACCACTCCGATAGTAAAATCTATCATAAAAGGAACTTATGAATATTTCATTTGGCTTCGGACAGTCAACCGTTCAATTAAATATACCGGACAAGAATCTTCTTAAGGTTCTTGAGGCAAATCCCATTCGAATGATCGGAGATGAATCGGAAATTGTGCAAAAGGCGTTACAAAATCCGATTCAATCTCAACGTCTAAATGAAATTGTTCGGAAAGGTGAAAAAATAGCAATTATCACAAGCGATATCACCCGCCCAATGCCGTCTGCTCGTGTGCTGCCGTTTGTATTAGACGAGTTGTCATCCGCAGGAATACCCACGTCTGATATCGTCATTATTTTTGCGCTTGGGAATCATCGTTCTCATACGGAAGAAGAGAAAAAAATCCTTGTGGGGGAAGAGATATACAAAAAATACGAATGTATCGATTCTAATGGACCGATGGTTCGTTTGGGAATCACCGCGAACGGTACGCCGGTAGATATTTTTGAACGCGTCGTCAAGGTCGACAAACGGATATGCCTCGGAAACATCGAATACCATTATTTTGCGGGCTATAGCGGCGGAGCAAAAGCGATCATGCCCGGTGTATCGACTCGAGAAGCGATACAGGCAAATCACAGACATATGACAGATCCGAATGCCATTGCCGGAAAAATTGAAAATAATCCTGTTCGGACCGATATCGAATCCGTCTTAAATTTTATTTCCGTCGATTTTATTGTAAATGTAATACTGGATGAACATAAAAAAATCGTCCGCTGTGTTGCCGGGGACGTTATTGCCGCTCACCGGCAGGGATGCCGATATTTGGATCAAATGTACAGCGTTGAAATCCCCGAGAAAGCGGATATCGTCATCGTTTCTCCGGGAGGGTATCCGAAAGATATCAACCTCTATCAAGCTCAAAAAGCGTTGGATAATGCAAAAAACGCTGTTCGAAACGGCGGATCAATTTTGTGGATCGCTTCCGCNNTTCCGCTAAAGAAGGTTTGGGAGAAAAAAATTTTGAAGAATGGATGTTACGCCATAATAATCCTTCTGAAATGATTGAACACATTCAAAAAGAATTTGTTTTGGGAGGTCATAAAGCCGCCGCAATTGCTATGGTCATGCAAAAGGCGACCGTCATTCTTTATTCCGAACTGAATCCCGAGTTAATGCGGAAAATAAAAATGGAATCTACTCAAAATCCGCAGGAAACCCTCGAACGACTTATGAATCAATATGGACAAAATGCATCGATTATCGCGATGCCTTACGGCGGTGCAACACTTCCCATCTTAGCTGATAAAAGGTGAATTATGAAATATTACGGAGCAATCGAAGCAGGCGGTACAAAATTTGTTTGTTCAATCTTGGCTGATCCCGATCATTATTTTGAAGAAGTTCGATTTCCTACGACAACTCCCGAAGAAACGCTTGAACGCACGGTCTCTTTTTTCAAGGAGCAACGAAATAAATATGCGCTTACCGCTATCGGAGTAAGCTGTTTCGGACCCATTGATTTGAATCCTTCTTCACCTACTTACGGCTATATCACAACGACACCTAAAATAAAATGGAGATACACAAACATCGTCGGATTTTTGAAACAAGAATTGAATTTACCGGTTGGATTTGATACCGATGTAAACGGCGCCGCACTCGCCGAATACAAATGGGGCAATCCGGAAAACATCCGCAACCTCGTTTATTACACAGTCGGAACCGGAGTAGGTGGAGGCGTTGTTATTGACGGAAAACCGGTTCATGGTTTGGTCCACCCCGAAGCCGGACATATTCTAATCCGTCAAAATCTTGAAAAAGATCCTTTTAAGGGTGATTGCCCTTATCATGGAAATTGTTTGGAGGGTTTATGTGCGGGACCGACAATTCAAGCCCGCTTTGGGATTCCCCCGCAAAACCTGCCCGAAGATCATCCTTTCTGGCCAATTTTGGCAAATTATCTGGCGCAAGCCTGTATCGCCCAAATTTATCAGATTTCCCCGCAAAAAATTGTCCTGGGCGGAGGTGTTATGGGACAGAAACAACTTTACCCGATGATTCGCAAAGAGGTCATTCGTTTATTGAACGGTTATATTCAACATCCGATGATTCTCGAACATATTGATCAATACATTACTCCGCCTATATTAGGGAACCGTGCCGGTGCTTGCGGTGCGATGGCATTAGCACAAATGTTGGAAGAACAATAATCTTTACTTACAAATAATAACCGGAATGGAAGTCACCGAAAGGACTTTTTCGATGGTACTTCCCGTAAAAAGTCTTTTGATATATGAGCGGGAATATCCGCCCATGATAATCAAATCGGTTCTTTTTCGGTTTGCATTCTCAATAATCGCTTTGCCGGGTTCGTCCGAGCTTGTAATGTATTCCGCCGGAATGCCTTGCGCTTGATAATAATTTTCTACTTCCTTCCGGGTAACTGCCCCCCTCTGCTCATCACCGCCGGAAACGACAACCGTTATATGCCCGCCCGTGCTTTGCGCTAAACCGGATGCGAAATACATGGCTTCACGAGATTTCGGGCTCTGTGAAAAAGCTAGTAATATCTGTTGAATCTTCGAAGGAAACAGATCGGGAGTGACAAATATCGGTCCCGGAACACGCATAAAAATAGAGTTCCAGCCCGATCCCAACGATCGGTATCGCGAAGGCGAAGGTCTGTAATTCATTTTAAATAAGGAAATATCACTCCAAAAAGCACGATCTGAAAGGTTCTTCAACAAATTTCCCTTAAGCACGAAGAATTTACCCTTGACATTTTCTTTTTCCAAAAGAGTTTGAATATCCTGTTCATATTTCCGGATCCACTCGGAATCGAGCATAGAAGGTCTTTTTACGACATGCACAATTCCCGCCCAGGCATTGAATTGCTTACAAAAATAGACCGCACTCCGCAGATAATCAAAATCTTCAATCGGATCCCGCACGGATATCATCATACGTTGTATGGATAACGAAGAATCATCCTTTCGCAATTCTTTCCGCCAATCTCCGGTCTTAATTCCCCAATCGGAAAGATCCGGTGAAAAAATCATAAAGAAAGCTTTTTTTAAACGATAACCGATGCTCTTTTTCTGCTTTCCGTATTCTTCGTCCAATTTCCACGCCAAAGCAGCCATTCGCAATCCTTCGCCGTACTCTTCGGTTAAAGCGGCTTTATTATTTTCGATCCAGAGGTAGAGCTCGGTTTCCGTTTTCCCGGGGAATTCATCCATAATTTTCTGAGAACGAATAACTTCAATAACCGGCATATAGACTGTGTGATACCAATCCATCACGGCTTCATCCTTTGAAATATCCCTTTTATAATCCAATCCCATAAAATATCGATGAACAGCGATATGTTCCGCCAACTCGGGATATTCACCGGGTAGGTACATTTCCAGGTTGGCTTCAGGAATAAGTTTTTCGATATTGGTTTGATCAAGAAAAGCTTGTTTTTCTGTTTTTACAATTATCTCATCGGGTGAATCGGTCGGTTTTAAGGGAACCTCGGTGTTGATGATCCGAACATTCGCATTAATATATTGCGCCCCATAGCTTTTCATCACCGAAATTCGATGATGTCCATCCAAGACAAAATAAACTTCACCAATTTGATATACATCAATGGGCGGAACGCCTTCCATCGATTCATTCGCCAACCGAACGTTTACCCAACGGTTTTTATCGTAATCCATCTTGGGCAAAAACGTCCTTGTGAAATCATTATTTCGGGATACGGATCCCACAATCGCATCAATCGGGATATCTTTTTGTACAGGTAATGCGTTGACCGTCTTGGCTAAGCGTTTTCTGACCTCATCATAATCGATTAAATCATAATTTTTCCGTTGCAGAAAACCGAGTGCTTGTTGCCAAATCGCTTGGTTTCTGACCCGATCAAATTCTTTTTGTGCGTCTCGAATTCCGTACATTCATTTACTCAGTTAACAAGTTCATTGTTTCAACTGTATTTTACTTTGCTTTATTTGGGAAACTCATTGCAAATCATTCAAAAAGGACAAGAATGGAGTAAAGTGGAATAAACTTATTAATCAAATCAAAATCTTCTGTCGGTTTGAGAGCGAGTCGTTAACTCAAATCCATATTTCATTAATAGGTTTTCATTCTTCAAAATTTCCTCAATGGAACCTTCGGCGACCACTTCTCCCTTGGATAAAATAATGGCGCGATCGCACAGTTCCCAAGCCAAATCGATATCATGCGTAGCGATCATTTTGGTATCACGAATTTCTTTTAACAAATTGATGACTGTTCTTCTTGAACGTGGATCAAGAAAAGAGGAGGGTTCATCAAATAGAATTGCCTGTGGTTCCATAGCCAAAACGGTAGCCAAGGCAGCCAACCTTTTTTCGCCGCCAGACAATTTATAGGGGGCCTTTTTTAACAAACGAACAATTCCCAATCTTTCGGCTATATCTCGGATTTTTTTATTGATTTCTTCTTCGCTTTTTCCGTAACTTCTTAAACCGAATGCGATATCCTCTTCAACAGTCGGCATAAATAATTGATCATCCGGATTTTGAAATACCAAGCCGATCTGAGAACGTATTTGTTTTAGGGTTGGAGATGATAATTCAATATCATTCACAAGAATCTTTCCGTCAGAAATTTTTAAAAGCCCTAACATTGTATAAAATAGTGTTGTTTTTCCCGCACCGTTTTCTCCGAGGATCGCAATCGAATCTCCGTCGCAAACTTTCAAATTAATCGCTCGGAGAGCGAATGTCCCGTCCTCATATTCAACCGATAAATTTTCTATGGTAATCATTAATTCCTTTTATTAAAGAAAGAGTCGACTTAAAACACCGGAAATATCCCATACTCTTAGACCAAAAATCAAACCGATCATTCCCAATCCGATTAAAATATCAACCGGTTTGAGAGGATTTGATGAACTTATATTTGAAATATTGCCATATCCGCGACATTTCATCGCAAAAGCCACTCGTGCGGCTCGATCATAACTTCGCAGAAGGATTTGTCCGATAAAACTGCCGATGTGTTTCAACTCGATTCTCTGCTTCCCGCAAGATCGTAACAAATAAGCGGTTTCCATGACAGACACTTCATCCACCAACAAAGTTATATAACGATAGCTCAACATGATTTGAGTGATAATCAATTCCGGTATTTTGATTCTTCTTAAAAAATCGGTAAGCGACTTCATGGGTGTCGTGGTCAATAAAATCAATACGGCACTCACGGTCAAAAAAGTTTTCAGAATCAGGGTAATAAAAGAGACTGCGCCATATGTAATCGGTAGCGAATCCATAAAAAAAGCAATTCTTCGATCAAACCAAAGGTTGGAAAGCCCGGCAAAAATTACAAAAGGAAATACCGGCAAAATCCGATGAAAAATAAATCGGAAGGGTATTTCCGCGAAAGAGATCGCCACTGCCGGGAAAAGAATAAAAGGAGCCAGTCGATCAAATTGATAAGGTGATACGGAAAGAACGATGATTAAATAAAAAACTAAAACAACACTTTTTACATAGGGGTGTAATTTATGAATAACCGTGTTTCCGTTTGCCAACTGTTCGATACGAACAATTTCACTTTTTTTCTCATTAAAACGATTAATAAGTTCTCCTCAATCTTGATCCAAAGAGATTTAAAAAAACTATCCAATATTATTCGATATTACTTTCTCGTTTTCGCTTTTTCAGCTTTGAAATGAGCCAACCGCTTACGCCGGCGATGACAAATACCAACCCGCTTCCCAAAAATCCGGCTACGGTCGTTCCGTTCATATTCCCCAAAGTTTTACCTTCCTTGAAATTGTAATCAGGTAAAACGGAATGTTGATTTTGGATTTCCGCACTTTTATCAGGAAGTGAATCCTCTTTGTTGAATTCCGCAGAATCTGTTATTTGAGCGATTGACCACTCCAATCCATCGGGGTTAGTTGAAGCATGAAGAGAGAAAAAGCCGGCGGTCAGGATCGT
>DCTP01000115.1:1943-4376 GCA_002329625.1 Leptolinea sp. UBA1437 | reverse complement strand
CAATCATCCACGACAGACGATTCTGTGGAGCTTTTTCAAAATTATAACAGTAATTTTAGAAAAAATAATTATTTGCTATTGTCATTTTTTATCGGAAAAGTTGGGATAAGAGAATTAATTTCAGGGGATGGATTCGGATCGGATCTTCACGAAAAAATTCCATATAATAAAATAAATAAATAAGAATTATATAAATGTGATTTNNAAAATATTAGCTTTGGGAATCGAAAAAGGAGGAATATGGAAAGGAATATCCCACGAGATGCATCAGAATCAATTGATTTTTATTTGCGCACAATTTATTCCGTCTTACGTTCCAAGTCTGATACGAGAATCAGTGTATTTGAAGAAGCACATTCCGGAATGGATTCGATGATGCATCCCGATGCTCGATCCGATTTTCCGGATTACAATGCTTTTATCTATAGTATCCTTCGGCTGCCGGAATGTTTGATAAAAGTTCAACGCATTATTCTCGGCCAAAATATTAAAATGTTTGCTGAACAAGGTTATTCTGATATCGAAAAATGGGAAGTTGTCAGTGCGAGAGCAAGACGAAGATATTGTCTTTATAACAATTCCGATACATTAGCNNTATTAGCTTGTTTTATCACCAGTAGATCCGATATCGATGATCTAATTCCGGAAATTACCGCCTTCCAAATCGAATGGAATAAGTTTCATTATCTTTTAATGAAGGTTCCCGATGAATACTTGAAAAATATTGATCCTAAAAACGAAACGGAATATCGTTTTATAGCGGAAGCGATTCTATCTCCGGTGGAAGATCTCAACCGGTTGTATACAATTTGGGGGAAAAAGACAGGGACATGGCTACTTGAGATGAAAAGTCGTGTTTCTGAGCTGAGAGTTAAGTTATTGGACAGTTCCTCTATCCAATATTCGAGGTCAGCTAATAGTTGGATGAAGAATATTTTACAAGAAATGCCTGATATAGTTGATCGGCCGATATATTTTGTCTCAAGCAACACGCATAGTATTACCAATATGATCTCGGGATATGCTCTCTCCAAAGAATCCGAATTAGTCGATTTTCTGAAAAAAATGGATGACCAGTCCCTTTTTCATGAATGGGATTTAATCAGCCGAAATAAGCTTTCCGCAAAAAAAGAGAATCTTCTTTATTATGTTCTAAAAAAATATCAACAAACTCCCGCGGGAGCATACACAGTCAAAGAACAACAAGAAATTGAGAACGAAGGGGGGATATTTCGTATATCCGGATACAATACTTTTGATATTGAGACACAAATCATTGAATTATCGAAAATAAAAACAGAGAATATTGATCCGCGCATTCAATTGGATAATATCGAAAAATTGAAAAAGAGTGAAGCTATTCTTTTTAATATTGACTATCCGTTAGGCATGACTGCTTTTAATGTTATGACAAAGTTTGCGGAAGAATTTGAAGATGTCCGCGGCATCTACATTATGGGAAAAGCCGCATCATTAAATGGGATCTATGGAGATGTCATCATTCCTACCGCGGTTCATGATATTCATTCGCAGAATACCTATCTTTTTCAGAATTGTTTTACGGCTTCTGATATTGAACCTTGGTTGGTCTACGGATCTATCTTAGACAATCAACGGGCGGTTTCCGTATTTGGAACTTTTCTTCAAAACCATCGTTTTGTCGAAACTTTATATCAGGGCGGATATACGGATATTGAGATGGAAGCCGGACCGTATCTTTCCGCTATTTATGAAATGGTACGGCCGGACCGTCACCCGACAAATGAATTTATAACCTTATATAATAATCGTTTTGATTTAGGAATTTTGCATTATGTTTCCGATACTCCGATGAGTAAAGGAAAAAATCTCGGCGCCGGTACACTATCCTATTTTGGAATGGATTCGACTTATGCAACTTCTATCGCGATCCTCAGACGAATATTTACTATCGAAAGTCATTTTATAAAATAGGGTTTTTGAACCAAAATCTGAATAAAGGATTCTATTAATGAGTCAAAAAAGTCGATTCATCGTTATTATTTTGATTATTCTCCTTTTGCTTTTGATCATTTTAATTTATGGCGTTTTTGTGAATGTTCAATCCGGTGTGGGCTTTCTTTTTATACCGTCAAATTCTTATACGCCGACCATAACAGCTACACAGACCATTACTCCGACTGTAACATTTACTCCCAGTAAAACACTCGATTTGAATCTGCTGAAGACAAACGCTGTGAATACGTATGTTGCCGGTAATTTGATTCAAACTCAAAACCAATTAAGCATCGCCACATCAACCGGGACGCCCGATGTTTCTTTTATCAGAACGGAAGCGGTAAACAGAGCGATCACCGAATTGACCGAAACGGAAATGGTTGTAAGGGAAACAGAAAAGTGGATGCCCCAAATCAATTCAAAAGGATTTACCGAGAAGATTCTCGGAAAAGATCA
>DCTP01000115.1:0-1876 GCA_002329625.1 Leptolinea sp. UBA1437 | reverse complement strand
AAAAGAAATCTCTCAAGATACGTTTAACTCTTTACCGGTCGTCAATGTATCTTGGAATCACGCGAAAGATTATTGCGAATGGGCAGGGAAAAGACTTCCGACTAAAGATGAATGGTTGGAAGCAGCCGGAGTCGATAAGGATTATCTTTATCCGTGGGGGAAACGAGTATCGGAAAGAATGCCGGTAAACGCAAACGGAGAAAACGGAAAGCCGGTAGCTGCGAATACCTATCCTGAGGGGTGCAGCTTTTATGGTGTATGCAATTTACTGGGAAATGTATGGGAATGGGTTTTTTCGTCAAATCCGGAGCTTGATTCCGAGCAGCAATCGATTATGGGCGGCGGATGGCGGACCTTTTCTGGCGATCTGAATAATAGGATAGAAGGGAAGATGAACAAAACAGAATCAGCTGATGATGTCGGGTTCAGATGTGCATCGGATATAGATTAAGACTGAAAAATTTTTGGTACGATTAAAAAAATAGAGAGGTTTTGAGAATAATATCCCCAAACCTCTCTATCGATTCGATTTTTTTATTATGGTTTCATATATTTTATGATCGGCCTTTGAATGGGAATTCGATTAATCTCCGGAATTCTATTAAAAATAGTATTTAGTTCCCTTATTCTGAAAGCCAATTCCGGAGTTAAATCCGATGGTGTAAATTGATAACACCAATTTCCTTCGGCTTTACCGGGGAAGTTCATTCTTGCTTCCGGACCTTGTTGCAAAATATCTTGTAAAGGAGCAATCGCATATACCGCGACTGAACTCCATACGCAGCGAACCATTTTCCATGCGATATCTTCTCCGTTCGACATAAGGTATCTTCTTGCGAAGTCTTTTTCGGATTCCGGCGCGGTTTGATACCAACCGATTGCGGTATCGTTATCATGCGTACCCGTATATGCGATACAGTTTTGAATATAATTGTGCGGCAAGAAAAGGTTTCTGGCATCATCGGAGAAAGCAAATTGCAGAATTTTCATTCCGGGCAATCCGAATGAATCCCGTAAATCCACAACATCTTGTGTAATTTCTCCCAGATCCTCAGCGATTATCGGAAGATCACCCAATTCATCCTTCAACTTTTTTAATAGAGCCGATCCCGCTCCTTCAACCCACCGACCTTTTATGGCAGTTAATTCTCCGGACGGCACTTCCCAATATCCGTTGAAACCCCGGAAATGATCTAATCGGATTAAATCCGCGGTAAGCAGTGTCGCTTTAATGCGCTGAACCCACCAATCAAAATCGGTTCTTTCATGTTCGGGCCATTTATATAACGGATTCCCCCAAAGTTGTCCAGTGGGTGAAAAATAATCGGGTGGAACTCCGGCAACGACGGTTGGATGCCCTTCTGAATCCAAATAGAATAAATGGGTNNTCCACACATCCGAACTGTCCATGGATACAAAAATCGGAATATCACCAACGATCGTGATTCCTTTTGAATTTGCGTATTGTTTAAGTTTTAACCATTGCCTGAAGAATAAAAATTGTCGAAAAGCATGCCGTTCGACCAGCTCAGCATATTTTTTTGAAAAATCGATAAGTTCCGTTTGATCTCTTTTTCGCAGCTTCTGCGGCCAATCNNAGCCAACAATGCCCATCTTGTGTATCTTTGATTGCCATGAATAGAGAATAATCTGAAAGCCAATATTGATTTTTCTCCTTGAAATCGCTGAATTCTGATTCTAAAATACCAGGATGATTCTTATAATTTTCATATACCCGATCAAGAATCATTAATTTCCATTGAATCGCTTTTCCATAATCAATCCTTGATTCAGGGAAAATGGGGCGGTCCGCCAGATCTTCATGAGTCAGATATCCTTCGTCCAATAATAAGGTCGAACTTACGAGATAAGGATT
>DCTP01000142.1 GCA_002329625.1 Leptolinea sp. UBA1437 | reverse complement strand
AAATGGTTGGTTTTCGCGAATATGAGCGGGGAAAATGCCTTTTTGGATTCTTTGGATTATTTTGAGAACGATAAAGTGGTGCTTTCGAATATGGATGAAATTCAAGATCCGCTGCTGTTTCAGCCTTATGAAGTTCGTGTGATCCGGGCTTGAGATTTTTGGGGAAGTTATACAGGCAATCCTTGACGTTTATTGAACAAATGTACTATAATTCAAACAAAATTCAGCGCAAACCGGAGGAATTATGCCAAAAAGATCAGCGGATCAATTCTCTCAACCTTATGGTGACATTGACCCGGACGCAAAAAGAATGATGCTTGATAAAGCATTGACCGATATTTCCAAGCGCTTTGGGGAGGGGTCGATTATGCGATTAGGGGACGCCAAACATATGGAAGTTGAAGCAATTTCAACCGGGTCGATTTCGCTGGATCTGGCGTTAGGCGTCGGCGGAATACCGCGCGGTCGGATCACCGAGATATACGGTCCGGAATCCTCCGGAAAAACAACCCTATGTCTGCATATTATTGCGGAAGCGCAGAAAATGGGCGGCACAGCAGCTTTTATCGATATGGAGCATGCGCTGGATCCGAAATATGCGATGCGGCTTGGCGTCAATATCAATGAGCTATATGTATCTCAACCGGACACCGGCGAACAGGCGCTCGAGATTTGTGAGACATTGGTACGTTCCGGTGCGGTAGATGTGGTGGTTGTGGATTCGGTGGCTGCGCTTGTTCCCCGTTCAGAAATCGAAGGAGATATGGGGGATTCCTCCATGGGAGTGCAGGCACGACTGATGTCTCAGGCTCTGCGAAAGCTTTCCGGGGCGATCAACCAAACCAAAACCGCTGTCATTTTTACCAACCAATTGCGGCTGAAAATTGGTGTGATGTTCGGTAATCCAGAGACCACTACCGGCGGGCAGGCATTGAAATATTACTCTTCGGTACGTTTGGATATTCGTCGGATCAATTCGATTAAATCCGGTGCGGAAGTGGTCGGCAGCCGGGTCAGAGTGAGGGTGACAAAAAATAAAGTGGCACCGCCGTTTTTGACCGCCGAATTTGATATCATGTATAACGAAGGTATTTCCAGGACCGGCGATATTGTTGATTTGGGAACGCAACTTGAAATCATCACCAAACGGGGTTCATTCTATTCTTATAACGATATCCGATTGGGACAGGGACGTGAGAATGCCAAGGATTTTTTGAAAGCCAATCCCGAGCTGGCAAATGAGATCGAAGAGAAAATTCGGAATGCCGCGTTGGGAAGCGATATCCCGATTTTGTCTTTTTCTTCGGATTCGGAAGAGGACAGTTCTGAGGAAGAATAAAAATAATAATGAAAAAGAGTGCCGCTGTTTGATTAACGGCGCTTTTTTTATGTTAAAATCGATGGCATAAATATTGCACCAAAAATGATGATGATCAGACAGCGCCGTAAAAGATTATTATTTCTCTGTTCCCTGATGTTTTTTTCGACGGCAATTGTGACCGGTTGCTTGCGTTCACAAAGCGAGGGTGTTCTCAGCAGCCAGTTTATTCCGCCGACACTGGTTGCTACCTCTTTTAAAACACCGACCACCGACCCATTTCAACCGACGATGGATCCACGGGGACCCTGCACCAACGATCTGACTTTTATCGATGACCTGACCGTTCCGGATGGGACTGTTTTTGAACCCGGGGCGGAGATTGTTAAGCGCTGGCAGGTTGAAAACTCGGGTACATGCGAATGGACAGCCAAATATTCCGTTCGAATTTTATCCGGTGCCAGTATGGGCGCCGAACCGAAGCAAAAGCTTGAACCAATCGCTCCCGGCGAGACGGGTTCCATCGAAATTGTTTTCTATGCGCCGGAAGAAACGGGNNGAATATTACAGTCAATGGCAGGCTTATGACGACCGGGGAAAACCGTTTGGCCAGGACTTCTTCATTGATATTATCGTAAGTTCTCAAACAGGTTATTAATTGATAGAAACCAAGGAAGACAATATTTTAATGAAAATAAACCGATTTATTCTCCTTTTCTTGTGTCTTTTTCTCAGCATTCCGCTGAAAGTTCTTGCTCAAAGCGACTCCGTGTCAATTCCAAATTATGTCAGTAACCTAATGCAATATAAATTGATCAGCGAAGCTCAATGTGCGAGCGATTTGNNAAGTTTCTATGGTTATT
Organism: Leptolinea sp. UBA1437; assembly: GCA_002329625.1. GTDB lineage: Bacteria > Chloroflexota > Anaerolineae > Anaerolineales > Anaerolineaceae > Flexilinea. Next base: position 4,775 of record DCTP01000142.1, on the reverse strand, counting down.
CGATCGAACCTTTGGAAATTATGGATAAAATCCCATTAACGGATGATCCGAATACTGGTTATGTCGGGTATTACGATGATGAAGGAGGACTTCCTCCAAACTCATATGGGGTTTATCAGCAGCCTCTGAGTAAAGCGCTGCAGACTTTGGGTATACCGGCTTACGGTTATCAAAATTATTCGTTGGACCAACTAAAATTATCTGTTCAACAGGGAAATCCGGTAATCTGTTGGGTGGTTGGAAATACCGCCTCCGGAACGGCGGTCGAATATACCCCTTCAAGCGGACAAACAACGAAGGTTGCTCTTCATATGAATTCGGTAACCGTAACGGGGTTTGATCAGTCGGGACTTTTGATCTGGGATAACGGGGAAAGTTATACCCGATCCTATGAAGCGTTTGAAGCGTCATGGGGTGTTTTAGGTAACCGGGCACTGATCATCATGCCGGATAAAACGGCAGGCGACAAAACCGATTGGTGGGGGAACCCCGGAGATGATTTTTGGGATACGGAACAAATTGTGAACGAACCTACTCCTCTTCCTGAAATTACAATTCAAAAATATCCTGTGACCGGTACGGAAGATTATTTCAACTTCGATACAGAGCAAAATCAGAGTGAACAGTTCGGAGTGATCCCGGAAGTGACCCCTGATTTTGGTTGGGATTCCTCCTCTGATTCGGAAGATTATGTCGGATGGTTTTGGTTTCCAGAAGATGAGAATGCGGAAAATTACAATTATGATAACAATGCATTTATGTCTTTTAATAGTCCGTTTGGCAATTTGAATGATATGTGGGATTACAATCAGCCTTTGCCTACCCAAGCTTATGTAGATGGCTTTGTCGGGCATGCCCAATCTTATACACTAGATTGCGAAACGCGGTCAGCTGTTGATTTTGCCGCTTATTTTGGTTTTTCGATTGACGCTTACCAATTCCTGACCAGTTTGCCGAAATCCGATGATCCAAATGAAGGATTTGTCGGGAATTACACAGATCCGCGTGGACAAATTCCACCTGCCAGTTATGGTGTTTATCAAGAACCTGTAGCGGCACTCCTCAGAAGCTATGGTGTACCCGCCGTTGGATATAAAAATATGAGTTGGGACCGTATAAAATATGAGATTTCAAACGGACGACCAGTGATGGTATGGGTTGCTGGTAATACGGAAGTCGCTACACCTCAGTATTACACACCTTCCAATGGAAATTCCACCAAAGTGGTTCCCTATCAACATACCGTCGTTGTCATCGGGTATGATAGCCAAAATGTGACGATTCAGGATGGCGCGATGCGGTATACACGGTCGATTAATACCTTCCTCACATCCTGGGCAGTTCTCGACAATCGTGGGATTATCGCTGTTTATTAATCCGGATTATTATCTAAGGATGCTGGTAGGATATTGAAAAAGGATCGAGTGAGATAACCGTTTTCCTTTTGCGAATAGTTAAGACTCCAGATCCCATCGAAAGCTTCCCAGTCCCAAGTAAAAGGATGATCAAACCACGGATCATTGACGGTGACGGTATCCGTTTCTTTGTCATAGGCGACCAAGACAACCAGATGATTGGCTCCGGTCGGAACCCAGCCGGTCTTTACCAGCAAAATCTGCGGACCGAATTGATCGAATACGCGTAAAAGCTGCTCTTTGTCGCTGTTTTGATAAATTTCAAGAACATAACCGATATTCTGTAATTCGTCTTTGACGTTCTCAATGGATAGCCCTTCTCCTGTGCGAAAGGTTCCCTGAGAAGTGTTAATATCGATGATTTTTTGGGCACTGATTGTCTTATAATCCGGATTTATCGTTTTCCAATAATCCAAGACCATCTGAACGGATGCCGCGGTACAACCGAGGGTGGTTTTCACCCCTTTATATTTTAAACCGTCCTGAGTGACAAGCGGGACATCATATTTTTTTGAATCTGGTTCAAATCCAGAAACAGCTTTCAGTGTCGGGGTTTGAAAAAAAGCAGGCAGTGTCTTTATATTCGACTGATTCTCAGAAAGAGGCGTCGTTGTCAAAGTTTCTTCAACGAAAATTGGAGTCTCAGAAGGCAGTTGAATTATCTGAGGAGGTGGTAAAGTCCCATGGACTGATTCCGAACCGAGAGCCTGATTTGAAACAGGATGACAGCCGGCAAGACTCCCACAGAGCAAGATGAAAATTTCCCAACCGATTGCCCGCATCAATTTTTTTACGTTCATCACTTCCCATTATAATTTAGAGAAAAATGAAAAGACTGGTGAAAAATTGAGCCCCGCTTATAACAAAGAAGAAATAACAATAACAAATTTCAGCAGCGACGGTAAGGCTGTAGGGAGATTGTCGGATGGGAGGGTGGTTTTTGTCCCAGGAACAATCCCCGGTGAGCGGGTATTGATTCGTTATTCAAAATCTGACAAGCGGTACGTGCAAGCGGAATTAATAGAAATATTATCTTATTCTTCCAAACGGACTTCTTCACGATGCAGATATTTCGGAACTTGCGCCCTCTGTCGTCTGCAACATTTGAATTATTCCGATCAAACAGAAGTAAAACGGAATATTCTGATCGATCAATTGAAGCGAATCGCTAAAATGAGTCATCTCGAATCGCTGATTCAGCCAACCATTCCATCGGATCCATATTACGGATATCGGAAGAGTATGATTTTCTCTGTTTTGCCGGACGGGAAACTGGGATTACATGATGCATCCGGCGGAATGTTTACCGCGGAACGTTGCCCGATTTGTAGTGAGGGAATCAATGAGTTGATGCTTCGGATATCATTTGAAGCCGAAAGCGGGATTCATGCAGCCGAATTTCGAGAAGGCGTCGAAGGAGAATCGCAAGTTGTTTTAAGAGGTGATTCGGATTATCCGCCGATGGAAATCGAAACCGATTTGAGCGTTTCGCTGGTTTATTCCGGCCCGGTCGGATCTTATGTTTTATCCGGAAACAGCACATTGGTTCAAGAAATAGCCGGGCAGGAAATCTGTGCCTCAGAAGACAGCCCTTTTTTCCCCAATCCCGAAATTTACAACGCTTTGTGTCAGAAATTGATTGAGATTCTTCCGGATGATCGAGACAAGCCGGTTTTGAATTTGAATTGCGGTACCGGATTTTGGGCGAAATGGTTTGCTTCACAGGGGAGAAAAGTGATCGCTCAGGATGTCGGAGAACGCAGTGCGGATGATTTTGCAGTAAATTTGGATGCTTTTGACTCGGTGGATCTTTATCTCGGAAAGCCCGAATCGATTCTCCCGGCATTCAAAGAAAATAAACTGCTGACCGTTTTCGAAGCGGCCTCGGAAGGGATATCAGTTGCGACCGCTCAAGCCTTATCAAAGGCGGAAGTTCCCTGGATTCTTTACATCAGCCATGACAGCGCAATTCTGGCACGAGATAGTATCCGTTTGAGTGATTCCGGCTATAAGCTCAATACAATCATTCCGTTTGATGACGAACCGCAGACAGCGATCATTTCGGCTGCTACGATCTTCCGAAAAAACCGATAAAAAGGTTCTCCGTTTGTTCTATCAAGGCATTATAATAGAACAAATGGCAAAATACCGAAAAATACTTCACTTAGATTTGGATGCTTTTTTCTGTGCAGTTGAGGAGCTGCTGAATCCTTCTTTAAAAGGAAAAAAGTTTGCGGTTGGAGGCAGCCCTGATCGACGGGGGGTTGTCTCAACTTGTTCCTATGCAGCTAGAAAATACGGTATTCATTCCGCGATGCCGATGTCTCAAGCGATTCGACGCTGTCCAGATTTAATCATTGTTCACAGCGGATTTGAGTATTATCGTGAGAAATCTCATGAAGTGATGGAAATCCTACACCATTTTACGCCGTTGGTCGAGCAGATATCGATCGATGAAGCCTTTCTGGATGTTACGGATCTTCCGCAGCCAATTGAAGAAATAGCGCGATCGGTGCAAAAGGAAATTAATCAGAAACCACATTTGCCTTGTTCTCTGGGAGCTGCTTCCAACAAACTAGTTGCCAAAATTGCTGATAACATCGGGAAAAAACAGGTTAAAACGGATACTTATCCTAATGCAATCAATTGGATTCCGAACGGAAGAGAAGCAGAATTCTTGTCACCTTTGAACGTGGATGAATTATGGGGCGTCGGGAAGAAAACAGCCCAAATTTTCGAAAATTTAGGCATATCTACGATCGGACAACTTGCTGCTTATCCTGTATCCTTATTAGTGTCTTATTTAGGAAAATCGGCGGCGGAATATCATGATCGTGCTTTGGGAATCGATGACAGTCCGGTTGAACCCGAACCCGCTGCCGCCAAATCAATCAGTCAAGAGACAACTTTTGAAAGAGATGTCTCGGATGAAACGATTCTAAGAGAGACGATTCGGCGCCAATCGGATCAGGTGGGATTTCGGTTACGCAGCCAAAAATTATCGGGGAATACGGTAAAAATTAAGTTGCGTTGGTCTGATTTCACCACAATCACGCGGCAAACGAAAAGTGAGATTGCTCTTTCGCAAAATTCATTGATCAATAAAGCAGCGCAAGAATTATTCGATTCTGTTTGGTTAGTCAACCCGCGACCGGTCAGGCTGATAGGAGTCGGTGTAAGCGGCATAGAAAAAGATGTCAGACAGCTGTCGCTTTTTAGCGCCGAAACAGAAAAAGAAGATCATTTTTTGCAAGCCGTTGACCAAATTCGGAATAAATACGGAGATCAGGCATTAACCCGGGCTGCCGAAATTTCGCAAAAACCGTGGAATCTAAAAAATAAATAAGATCGAAACACTTT